>JANMSG010000015.1:0-4045 GCA_031389065.1 Acidobacteriota bacterium
CCAAAAGGACGACCTACCGAGTAATTCTTCTAACCACGAAGAACACAAGGAACACAAAGAGAGTAAAAAAAAATCTCTTTGTGTTCTTTGTGTTCTTCGTGGTTCAAGTAATCAGAGATGAAAAGCGATGAATGAATTTCCGCAAGAGCCTTCGATAAGAGTCGGTTTGTTGAGCGGCGTAAAGTCTGTTCGTTTTGCACTGACCGGGCAATTCAAAACCGCTGACGGAACTAGTATTGAAACCGGCGAGTACGTTGCGACATGGACGGAGAACGGTATCCAGTTGGCAGGCTTGTCGCAGTTGAATACATCAACGGTAACGCTTGAGCCGGTTGATTTTCCTTCATGCAAATTCAAAGTTTATGACGTGGTCATAGGCATCAACTTTCATTGGGAGCGCAAAGAAGATCAAACCTTTCAAGGTTGTCTGAAGATTATTCAGGAGGGTAATTCGCTGACAGTGATTAACGAATTGCCTGTCGAATCCTACCTTGTCAGCGTCATCTCTTCAGAGATGAGCGCTTCTTGCCCTCCCGAACTCTTGCGTGCTCATGCCATCGTTTCGCGCAGTTGGTTGTTGGCTCAGTTGGTCAACGCGAAAAAGCTTGCCGCGTCACAAAACGAGGCTCAATTAACGACGCAATTAACGCAAAAACAATACGCCGACGGCGTGGAAGAAATAATTAAATGGTATGACCGCGAAAATCACGCGAGTTTCGATGTCTGCGCTGATGACCATTGCCAACGCTATCAAGGCATCTCGAAAGCCTTTTCACCGCAAGCTTTCGACGCCGGGCAAGAGACTCGCGCCACAGTTTTAAGCTTTGATAAAGAGATTTGCGATGCGCGTTATTCAAAAAGCTGTGGCGGCTTGAGCGAAGTTTACCGTGCCGCCTGGCAAGATAAGGATGTGGCGTATTTATCTTCCGTTTATGATTGGCAAGGCGAGAAAGAGAATTTTGCAATGCCTCTGACGGATGAGCCGAATGCGGATGTTTGGATAAACGCATCGCCAAAGGCTTATTGCAACACCGAATCGAAAGAATTGCTGGCGCGTATCTTGCCGGGCTTCGATCAAGAGACTCTGGATTTTTATCGTTGGCGGGTTCGTTTTTCGCAAGACGAAATTCAAGAATTGTTGCGAACCAGAGTTGGGCTTGAAGTTGGCGCAATTCTTTCACTGGATGCCGTTGAGCGCGGTGAATCGGGACGCATCATCAAACTCAAGATCACAGGCTCAAATAAAATTGTCATCCTTGGCAAAGAGCTTGAAATACGCCGCGCATTATCGTCTTCCCATCTGTACAGTTCGGCGTTTGTGGTCAGGGCAGAGCATAACGACAATGCCGAATATCCCGAAGCGTTTGAACTGACAGGCGCGGGTTGGGGACACGGCGTAGGGCTTTGTCAAATTGGTGCGGCGGTGATGGCTGATTCAGGTTTTACACACCAACAAATCCTTTCGCATTATTTCACAGGTGCTGAACTCTGTAGCCTTTATTGATTCATTTGACCCACTTCGATTTTGGATTTTAGATTTTGGATTGCGACTGCATAAGAGACGCTACGTTTATCTGCGGATGAATCTTTCAGATCAGGCGAAAGTAAAACTGCACCATCAATTCGGTTAATCCAAAATCCAAAATCCAAAATCTAAAATCTAAAATCGGTTCACTCGTGGCGTAATGCGACCAGCGGATCTACCTTTGTTGCCCGCCATGCCGGTACGAAGCAAGCTAACAACGCCACCGTGATGAGCAGTAAGGTAATGACAACGAAAGTTGTCAGGTCAGTCGTACTCACGCCGTAGAGCAGCTTGGCCAGCAGCCGGGTCAGTCCCAGCGCGGCGACCAATCCAAGCGCCACACCGCCCAGAGCCATCTTCATTCCATGATTTAAAATGAGACGTAGCACGTCCTTGCGTTGCGCGCCCAGTGCGAGGCGGATGCCAAGTTCGTGTGTCCGCTGGCCCACCAAGTATGAAATGACGCCGTAGAGACCGAGGCTCGCCAATGCGAGCGCCACCACCGCAAAGGCGTTGAGCAGGATCATCAAGAAACGTTGCGCGGCCAGCGTTCCGGCAATCACCTCATTCATCGTCTGCGGTCTGGAGATGACATTCTGGCTGTTCTGGCTTTGTACCTCGCGGCGGATCAAGTCAAAAAGTGCAATCTCGGCTTTTCCAGCAACTCCCTCGGCACGCACCACCACGCCCACGCCAGAAGGACTGCCCGACAACTGCCTGAACGGTTCGTAGAGTTGAGCCTGGAGCGATTGTTCGTCGTTAGCCTCTATACTCCATTGCTTAACGTGCCCGACCACTCCGACGATTTGTAACGGGTCCCTGTCATTCCCCAGATTGATGCGCTTGCCGATGGGGTCTGTGTCCGGGAAATATTTGTGAGCAAAGACCTCGTCAATCACGACGACGGATTGAGTTCCTACCTCATCTTGATTGGTGAAAAAGCGGCCTTGTCTGAGCGGGATGCTCATGGCTGTCAGATAGCCGGGTTCGACGCGATAGACCAGCGCCATATTCATCTCGCTGGTACTCGCAGGCTTGGGCTGGCCATCAAGCCAGAAGAACAGGTCATCTTCGCCCTGCAAAGGTATTGCACCCGTCGAGAATGAGGCCGCCCGAACTCCCGGATGGGAACTAATCAGGTCACTCAGTTCGCGCAGGTTGGCCTGAGCCGCCTCCGGGCTGGCGGTCCTCATTGAGGGTGGAAAGTTTAGTCCGAAGGTCAATACATTGTCGGCGCGAAAGCCCGGATCAACGTTCCAGAGCGCGCTGATGCTGCGAATCATTAAACCCGCGCCGATCAGTAAGACGAGCGCCAGCGCCATCTCTACGGCGACCATGATGCCCTGTGCGCGCACTCGCCCGCTGCTTGCCCCGCGCCCGCCCTCCTTGAGGGTTTCTGACAAACGCCACTTTGCAGTCTTCAGCGCTGGAGCCAGACCAGCCAGAATTCCCGTGAGTAACGAAATAGCCATGGTGAAGAGTAAGACTCGGGCGTCGAGCCCGACCTCTGCCGCGCGCGGCAGCGTAGTGGGCAACATACTGAGCGCAGTCTGCGTGCCCCAACCTGCAAGCAACAACCCTAGTCCGCCGCCAGCCAGAGCCAGCAGTGTGCTCTCGGTGAGAGATTGGCGGAGCAAGCGCCACTGACTTGCGCCCAAGGCGGCGCGAATGGCGTATTCGCGTGTCCTGCCGGTCGAGCGCGCGAGTAGCAGATTGCTGACATTCACGCACGCGATCAGCAGCACGAAGCCGACAGCGCCCAGCAACATCCACAGGATCCACCCGATGTCACCGATCATTCTTTCCTTGAGGGGGATGAGCGCCGCGCCATGGCCTCGGTTGGCATCGGGATAGGCGGCGGCGAGATTCTGCATCACTCTGTCCATATCGGCCCGCGCCTGTGCGAGCGTGACGCCAGGCTTGAGCCGGCCAATGCCGTGAAGGTTCAAGGCGGCCATACGGTTCCGCAGAGCGGGGGTATTCCACTGGCCGATAGGCACATAGACATCGGTGTCGCGATAGAGAGTGAAGCTTGCAGGGAGCACGCCGACAATCGTGTAGCTCTTGTCATCCAAGGGCAGGCCTTTGCCCAGCACATCCGGCGCAGCACCGAATTTGCGTTGCCAAAGCTCTGCGCTGATCAATACCACAGGGCTTGCACCAGGTTCATCTTCGTCCGGCGCAAAGTTTCGCCCCAGCGCAGGCTCGACACCAAGCACAGAGAAGAAGACTGCCGAGACCCACCGCCCGTTGACGCGCTCGGCTTCGCCCGTGCCGAGCAGACTGAAACCGATTCCACGCGAAATGGCCATTGCCGAAAAGGTCTGGTTCTCTTTTTGCCAGTCACGAAAATTCGGGTAGGGGATCGCACCCGTTTCAAAATTCGGCTTGCTCTGGTGGAGCGTCACCAGTTGATCGGGCTGCGGGTAAGGCAGCGGATTAAGCAGCACGCCATTGACCACCGAAAAGAGCGCCGCGTTAATCCCTATGCCCAACGCGAGCGTCAACACTACCACTGCT
>JANMSG010000039.1:0-8620 GCA_031389065.1 Acidobacteriota bacterium
AAACGAATCCGCTTACCTTTCATTGCCAGCGGCGCGCGAAATTCACGGCGATACCACCATTCTTTAAAACTAATCCATTCGGCTTCGTGGCTGTAGTAAGCCGGGTATTTCAAGATTTGCGTGTGCACGGAACCCGGCACCTGAACCATTTGCCAAATCGAATCATTGAAAGCCGCATCGTAATAACGGCTCTTTTCGCCTTCGCCTTTTTCCGCGTGATGCAAACGCCAGGCACCATCAAGCAACAGAGAATCATTTGTAGGGGCAGAATTGGTTGCCGTCCCAATCGTTACTGACGATGACGAATCTTTCGTGAAGGGTGCTTCTTTGATTTGATAAACCGCTTCGCGCTCAGCCTTCGTGAACTTTGGCAAGGTTGAAACCGTCTGTGAATCAACTACGTGAGCGAGGATTGGTTGCGCGAAGCGGCGATAATCCGAGCGCGCGTTGAGCAGCGTCTCTGTACCTTTCCAGCTCGGAAAACATAAGCCGATTTGCGAAGACCAGAGGTGTGTTGCTTGCAACACTTCTTCTCGTTTGATTTCTGCTATGCCTTTTTGATTCAGTTTCGTGGCGTCGTTCCAATTCTTTGCGGCGTAAAATTGACGCGAGCCTGTGCCTGTCCATTTCAACGAACCATCAAGGTCAAAAAAACTCAAAGCGCCGTAGTTCTCTTTCGGGTTGTAATAGAGAAGGTGACCGCCTGGTAAATCTTCCAACGCTTCCTGCGCGCCAAAAGCATTGGCTTGGGTGATGAGGTTATGGGGTGGGTTATCTGTCTCCCATCCATCGGGCCAGCCGACTTCTTTGCCGACCATCCAATGCGTGAAAGGAATGTAAGGCGTGGCGGAAACGGCTGAGAAGAAAAAGCCGTACTGAGCAGTGGTCAGTGCTCGGTGGTCGGTAGTCGGTGATGCGGTCTGGAGCTTATTTGATTCAACGCGAGTGCGCCAGATCAGAGTGGGACTGTCTGCGTACCACTCGAATTCCCAGGTCTCTGTGGTGTTGCCAAGCTTTGCGCCTCTGAGTTGAACGCGCGCTCGCAAAGGCCCCGATTCGATGATCTGAATATCTGTAAAACCCGAGATCCTTTTTTCTAGTTCTCCAAATTGTTCTCGGTTCCCTGTTCCCTTCGCCTTATGCAAAGCGGGTCCCCATCCCGCGCTGCGAACACCAAAGGCAAGCGGCTCTTTTATGTCCGGCGAAGTCTCTACAAGATTGACCATACGCTGCTCGCCGGATGTTTTGTTATAGGCTTCGACGATTGCAGGCTCTGTCTTGTCTTTGCCGAGGTTGATGATGATTTGAAAACGGCTGTTGGCAATTTCAAAGCGCGAGGTGCCTATCGGACGCGCTACGATATCTGTTTGATATTGGCCGCCGCGTAGATTTTCATTGCGTTTTTCCTGAAGTTCCGGCGAATAGATGAGCGTGTACAGAGGCAATTGGCCGGGAATCATGGTTGCCGGAAAAAGTATCTCTGTCCAAATCGTCCCACTCGCCATCATTGGTGAGGTATGAATTTGCACAGGTACTTCACGACCTTGTGAATCAATGACGCGCAAACCTTCGGCGCGTATTTCGTTCCACATGACCTTGAGATTCACACGAACGACTTCCTTGTCGCGTCGCTCAATGCCTGTGGGCTCTTCAAGCCGCACCGTCCATTTGCGAACTTGCGCGTCGCTTGAAAAAGCAAAACAGATGAGCAAGGCAATCGAGGCAAATATCTTTTTCATTTTGCAGTCTCTACAGGTAATATTTGAAACAAGCGACTTGTATCATGCGATTTGTCTTTGCAACAACCGAGCTCGACACTTTTTTACAAAGAATTCGGAAACCTTTTCCTCTTTGTAGTAGTCTTAGATAGCGTGGAGAAGATTTCGAATTCTTGAGGGAGTAATCATGAAAAGAGTATTGATGATTCTTGCAAGCGTCAGCGCCATTTTGATCCTTGCGATGTTCGCGGTTTCCGCAAGCATCGCCAATTCCAACAATAAAAAGGAGGTCACGTTCACAAAAGACGTGGCACCGCTTTTTTATAAGAATTGCAACGAGTGTCATAGACCGGGCGAGATAGCGCCGATGTCTTTGATGACTTACAAAGAAGCGCGTCCGTGGGGCAAATCCATTCGTGAGAAAGTCGCAGAAGGAGTAATGCCACCCTGGCATGCCGACCCCGCACACGGCAAATTCAAAAATGACCGAACCCTTTCGCAACAAGAGAAAGAGACCATCATCAATTGGGTGGATGGCGGCATGAAAGAAGGCAACGCGAAAGATTTGCCACCTGCGCCGAAATTTGTAGAGGGTTGGAACATTGGCAAACCTGACGTCGTGTTGACGGCTCGTGAGTACGACGTGCCAGCCGATGGAACGATCAACTATCAATACTTAATGGTTCCCACCAATTTCACAGAAGACAAATGGATTCAAGCGGTAGAAGTGCGACCCGGCAATCGCGCCGTCGTGCATCACGTCATCGTCTTTGTAGCAGAAACCGGTCAGTTAACAAAAGGGCGGGGCGGGCTTTCGCGTGACGGACTGCAAGGGCTTGTCGGTTTTGCGCCCGGCGAAGACGCCATAAGCCTGCCGGACGGGCAAGGCAAGTTGGTGAAAGCCGGTTCCATACTGGTTTTCCAAATGCACTACACTCCAACCGGCACGGCTCAAAAAGACAAGACTTCAATCGGAATGATCTTCTCGAAAAAACCTGTGCAGAAGATCATGATGGGCGGCGCTGCGATGAATCGTTCATTTGCGATTCCTGCGGGCGATGGCAATTATCAGGTAGTTTCGCGCTACTCATTCAAACAAGATTCGCACATCACAGACCTGATGCCGCATATGCACCTCAGAGGCAAAAATTTCCAGTACAAATTGATTTATCCAGATGGCACATCGAAGATCATCCTCTCTGTTCCCAAATGGGATTTCAACTGGCAAACACGTTATGAATTGGCTGAACCGATAGCCGCGCCGAAAGGCAGCCGCATCGAGTGCGTTGCGCATTTCGACAATTCAGCGAAGAACAAATGGAATCCCGATGCCACGAAAAATGTGCGTTGGGGACAACAGACCTGGGAAGAGATGATGATTGGCTTTGTCAGTTTCACTTTGGACGAGCAGAACTTGTTGCAAGGAGCGCCGACCGCTACAAAGTAAAGAAATACGTCAAGAGAAATGCTTAACGAAAAAACTGACCGAGCGCGGCGCATTGAGGAAATCAAGCGAAAATAATGCACCGCGCTTCGGTCTTTACATCTTAAGCGCTCATGGATTTTTGAAATGCGTTAGCGGCCGCTGCCGTGTCTGTGTATTCATGAAATCCTACAATCTTTCCATCGCGCACCGTAAACACATGCGCCCAATCACCGCCATACTCTTGTCCTGTCGCTTTCACTCGCCATTGATAATGACCTAAGGCGACGACTTTATTCTCAGAAGCGATGAAATCCGTTGGCGCAAACTCCAGAACGTCTTGAGCCTCTGCCAAACTTGCAAAGAATTGCCCTACCGCTTCAGGCCCTTGACGTTTCCCTGCAAATGGCACGTTTTCTATATCCGGTGATTGCCATTGAATGTCATCGGAAAGCAAGCCAAGCAGAGACTCTATATCTCCGCTCTCAAAATTCGCGTAGGCTTGCTGAACGAGCTTGGTATTCTCTTGTTCACTCATGATTTTCTCCTTTGTCGATTTTAATTTTGATGCAATTTGGTTACGGAGATTTCATGAACTTGGATTTCTTTCAGATATAACCGGGAATGGATGACTCCCTCGGCATGTCGAAGAAACACTATTGCTCTTTGGCTTTCTCCGCCATGAGGATAGCTATCGGATAAAAGTATTTGATCTTCTCTTTGTCTTGATAGGTGTTGGTTCCCATCCCGTCATTGTCAATTGAATTGGTGATGATCTGGCGTACCTTTTCTGCATCGCCTGCAATCGGGAAGGAAACCTGTAGCGCCTTTTCAAGCTCGGACTCTAGCTGATAGAAAGTTTCCAGAGGATTGGGTAGTTCAACTGCCCGGAAAAGATCTCGCATTTCCACAAGCGTCAGGGCGCGAACGTGCGAAGGGTCGCGCAACTTTTCCATTTGATTGAAGAGCGCAGCTTTTTGCGGGTCTGGCGACACCATCACATCAATCAACAAGACCTTGCCGCCCACCTTGCAGACTCGCTTCATCTCTGCGAGCGCTTTTTCAGGGGCAAGGAAATGATGAAAGGCATAGCGGGAAGTAACGATGGAGAATGATTCATCTGCATAAGGCAACTGTTCTACGTCTCCTGTTTGCCAGGTGACATTCGTCAGATTTTTTTTCACCTGCAAAGAACGCGCGGTTTCAATCATTGCCGGCGTCAAATCAATGCCGGTCGCATGGTTGACGACGTTTGCAAAAGCACAGACCACAAGCCCTGGGCCGCAGGCTACGTCCAGAACAGTGTCGCCAGGGTCGGCATTCGTGCAATCCAGGAGAAGTTTGAGCGTCCCTTCATTCTTGATAGCCGGAGCAGAAGCAAAAGGCAGCGCCTGCTTGGTGAACTGGTCAAGGATTAGCGCCTTATGATTGGTCAAAAATTTACCTTCCCTGCTGAATAATCGGCACCGGTGAAGCGTTAAAAACTGGCTTCGCGTGCTTCGATGATGGCTTTCTTTAGAGCTTTGTATCGCCTATCTGCTCTGTCCGGATTCATGGAACAAAAGGGTTGATTATTACAGTCAGGCGATTTTCTACAACCAGCCCATTATGCAAATCTTCACTGTATAGAATCTCCGCACCACCTAACAGCGCGCTCGATACAACCAAGCTATCCCAGAATGAAAAATGCCATCGTTCGCGCAACTCTGAAGCTTTCATTAATACGTTTTTGTCCAGGTCGGCAACGCGATATTTGTTGTAGAAGGAAGCTATCAGTTGTTGAATGCTTGACTCATCGAATTGAGTTTTCTTAATGAGGTTTACACAGATTTCATTGATGACTTGGGGGCTGATGATTACATCACTTTGTTGAATGATTGCTTTTGCGTTGGCTGATTTGTTTGCGTCCTGGCTGGGAATAAAGGCGCAGAGCCAGACATTCGTATCAATGAAACTAAGACGCAATTGGCTAACGCCGCTCATAAGCTTCTTCTCGTGTGAAAGGTGTGAAGCCCTCGATATTCAAAGGATTGGCAAAGAGGTATTCAATCATGTCGAATTTGTCACAATGATCTTCCGTCAGAAGAATGACGCGCACATTCCCTGTAACTTTACCCCTATACTCTTCAGGAATTGAAATGCTTCCGTCCTTTATTTTGGTGTGAAATTCAATCGCCTGCATCACACTGTTTTCCCTTTCTATTTACGTTGTCTTACACATTAATGCCCTATCGCAAATTAGGTCAAGCGCTGCTAATATCGTAAAAGAATATCGCCAGCCACAAAACCATACGAGAAGTGCCGAAAGGCAGTCGCATCAGATGCGTAGCCCATTTTGACAATTCAACGAAGAACAATTTATAGCATTATTTGTTTTGTTCTGGCAGAAAGTGAAGAGGACACTTTTCTTAGCTCCATCTCTCTATTCTTCAAGAAGCGCAACGCTTTTATTCTTAATACTCTGATTTGAAATTCAACCAAAAACTAAAGCTAACACTCTAGCAAAGAAGGCTTAGGTATGATACAAGCAGCATATGAATCTTACTCCCCCTTCCATCAAGCAGTATCACATCTTTCTCGCTTCGCCGGGTGACGTCAATGAAGAGCGACAACTTGCCCGCCAGTTTTTCGAACGTTGCAACCGTACCTACGCGCAGAACTGGAAGGTACGCTTTGAAGTAGTGGATTGGGAGAATTACTCCACTATCGGAGTAGGCCGGCCGCAAGAACTGATCACGCAACAGACGCTAGATCGCTTCAAAGATTCGCTTGCCTTGGTTATTGGCATAATGGCGCAGCGTTTCGGCTCACCGACAGGGAAAGCAGAATCAGGTACGGAAGAGGAGTTTCGCTGGGCGCTGGCTCAGCACCAACAACACGGCTTTCCAGAAATCAAGTGGTTCTTCAAACGTCTTGAACGCTTTGACGCGCCTGCCGAGCCAGAGGCTATTGCTAAGGCATTAGAGCAATGGAAGAAAGTGTGTGCCTTCCGCGAAGAACTAAAAGCTCTACCAATGTACTTTGCGGAATATCCTGAGGCAGCCAGCTTCAAAGAGACTTTCGAGAACGATTTGAATCGTTGGCTTACTCAGCCCAACCAGCCTTGGGTTACGAACGCGCCTCATCAGGAAGCTCAGCCTACGCCCGGTATCACAGTCCCAGATAGTTATTACAAATCACTTGAGCGTGACTTCCATCGACTAGATATTGCGGGAATTGACAATGATCGAGCGTTTGAAATTCCGTTAAGCGAAATTTATGTCCGGCTTCGAGTGATGTTTGACGAAGAATTGCAAAACGCTCCTGACCAAGTAACCGACACCGAAGCAATTGATATTCAAACGGCGCTGCTGCAGTATCCCAAACTCGTCATCGTCGGAGACCCTGGCAGCGGAAAATCTACCTTCCTTAAATATGTCGCGCTCATGTTGGCGCGCTCAGTTCTACAAAATAACCCTGCTATCGCGTTGGAGAAACTTTGCATTCAGGAGCCATTCCCTCTCCCCATTTTTGTTTCGTGTTGGGATCTGTCTGATTTTCTCAAGGAACGAGATGAATGCCAACTGACCACACTCCTGGATTTCCTTACTGAACGGTTGGCTAAAGGGGGATTTCAACTCTCAGTTCAGAATTTAGAGTTATTACTCAATGCTGGAAGCTGTTGTATATTGTTCGACGGACTCGATGAAGTTCCAACCGATGCAGGTCGCACATTAGTAAGTCGCTTACTTGAAGACTGTGTAAAGCAGTTTCCGCTGAATCGTTATCTAGTTACTTCAAGAGTGCGAGCATACACCGGAGACACAATTCTGAAAGGCGAGTTCGCGCGATGTGATATCCAGCCGTTCGACGCCAATGACCGGGCTCAGTTCCTAAAAAACTGGGTGGCTCTGCTTTTCAAGATTTCGCCCGATCACGTCTTGGCTGAGGGTACAGAAGCAAATCGCGAATTCCAAAGTTTGATCCAAAGCATTGAGTCCAATGATCGCATTCGACCACTTGCAGTCAATCCGCTCTTGCTGACTGTCATTGGGATTGTGCATTGGAATCGGAAACGGCTCCCGGAACAACGCGTTGATCTATACGATGAATGCATAGATGTCTTGTTAGGACAGCGGAAGGAGGCGGAACACCTCCAGTCGCGCCGTAAGGCAGACGCGTTTGATGAGCAAGTTGAGCAGCAACAAGAGGAAGAGCGCCCTTGGTTGCGCAAGCGCTTTGCTGAAATTGCACTGCGCATTTTGGAAGGTGAGGGTAATCGTGATGAAGCTTCCAAATCCGACGTAGTCAAACTGCTGGCACCGCGCTTTCTGGATCGGGGCGCAAAAACTCAAGAAGATGCCGAAATACAAGCAACGCGCTTTCTCGCCAAACAGGAGTTGCGCAGCGGATTGCTAGTCAGCCGACGTGAACATAGCTATCGGTTCGTGCACCTCACGTTTCAGGAATATCTAGCCGCATGGCAACTCTCGAACCAGGAATTCGATCAGATCGCTCTAGTGATCGAGCCGCGCCTGCGGCAACAACGGTGGTTTGAACCCTTGCAATTGCTCGGCGGCGAGTGGGCTAAGCAATCCGACGAAAAACTTGACCGTTACCTACAATGGCTGCTTGACCGGCAAGGACAATCTATCATCGAACGTGCGCCCCTTGTGGCGCTGTGCGCCAATATCGTGAAAGACACTATCGGGGTTGCCGAGTTGCCCCCCGACACGCGGAAACGATTTCAACGCGCTGTTGAAGATACTCTTGATGCCTTCCGTCCCAGATCGGGCATCCCTATGTTAACGCAGCTTGAAATTCTCGAAGCTTTAGGGAGACTCGGCGCGGCGGTAAAATCGTACCTAATTGATGCCACCAAATCGGGGGTGAATCAAGTGCGTTCACGAGCCATTGAAATGCTCCTGCCGCACTTGGCAGATGATGAACTGTTCAGCATGAGCCACTTGTTGAATGACCGTAGCAAAGGACCGATTAAGACTTATTTGCTCTGCCTACTTAATCGAGACTCGCAACGAACCGTGCATTGGATGAGTCAACAAGAGCAGTTTCCTGAGAAGGCAACCGATGGTTTTGCTGACATCATTAGCGACTTTGCCCAGAAGTTGCCTGCCGATCTTGTTCGTGAGCTGGTTCGGTCTGTTTTTACAAAGGGAGCCAGCTCATATATCAATTGGAAATTCGCAGATTATTGGCCGTCGCGATGCAAACTGCTTGATTATCTTCGAGACGAAGCTCTACTTCGAATTTCGGTAACGGATGACCGCGAGCCAGCTGTCCGAGCCTGGGCACTCAGGAAAATTGTGGCGGAACAGGGAGATGCTCCTCAGACGTGGCAACTCGTTCGCGAATCCGTGACTAAGGACGAAGACAATTATGTCCGCATCCGCGCACTAAAGTTGTTGGTCGCAGGGCAGAAGGATGACACACAGACGTGGCAACTTATTCGCCAATCTGTGACTAACGACAAAGACAGCGA
>JANMSG010000066.1:0-6815 GCA_031389065.1 Acidobacteriota bacterium
GCGAAATCTTTGGTTATCGCATCTGGTCTGTAAGGCTATTGCCTTTTTTCTGTTTTGTGACAGCAACTGCGCTCTGGGCAAATTTGTTATTGAAACGCGCAGGTTCCGTTTTCATCGCCGGTTTACTCGGGGCGGCTTTTCTTTTAGGAGCCAATTTTTGGCTGGATCAATCCACTCAGCTCAAGCAATACACGCTTGATGTATTACTGGCTTTACTTCCCTTTTTACTCAGCGACGACTTTTACAAGAAAGCTTTCGCTGATGGAAAAAAGAGATGGATTGTCGTGGTTCTGGCGCTGCCTTGCGCGCTCTCTTACACCTATCCTATGAGTGTAGGCGCACGCCTTGCGGGTTGGTACCTCCATCATTGGCGCAAAGAGAGTTGGCGCATTCGACCCTCAGCAATTTTACTTTTTGTCGGCAGCATTGCGCTGGCTCTTACCAGCATATATTTGACTGACTATAGATTTAATTTTCAAAAAAGCGCAGCCTATTACGCTTACTGGAGCGATTGCATTCTTGGCGCACGTTTACAGGACGGCGTGGGAAGCGCTCTGCGTTTGCTATCAAAGTTTTTTTGGGGTTGGCACGGACGTATGCCACTGGTTACTGCGTTGATCGTGCCGCTGCAAATCATCGGTGTGTATTGGGTAATCAAGCGCTGGAAAAATCCTGTTGGTGAGGAAGATACTTCGCTATGGGGTTCGCGCTCCTACGGCTCTCTGATTTTGCTGGCAGGAGTACTTGCGGCAAGTCTATTGGTAAATTTTCCGATTTGCGCCGGCAGAGTCACACTATTTACACAAGTGCATACCCAGATACTTGCTCTGGAAGGGGCTTTGTTTCTGTGGGCGTTTGTGAAACGCGACAAGGTGAAAGCCATTCTTTTTTCTCTTATCGCAGGCGTTCTACTTTTTCATTCGGGACGCGAATACGTGAGATTCCTACGGGCTGAGCCTCCCGAAAATCTGCATCATGTTTTACCATTTATGGACCGGGCAGTTGCCGATAAAGTATGGGTGCATCCTTGCTCCATAGCGCAAGTACGCGCCTTGCCTGAAGGCTTGCCGGTTACAGAGGTTTTCCGTAAAGAAAAAATACCTGAAGGCGCTGGAAAAGTCTGGATCTTGTGGACTCATCTGGGCGCTGACTTTTGCAAAAAAGATTTAGAAGAGATCCAACAGAGAGCCTTGAGTTGGCAAGTTATTCATGAAGGCTTCGGGCGGGGGTTAGCCTTAGCCGAATTTTGAAGGAGTTTTGCTGTGACTTTATGTAAACCAGGGCTTATCATACCGCCTATTTTCCGTTACATTATCGGTTCAAAATTATAAGAGCGAATACTCGAATGAAAATTTCCATTGTGATTCCTGCCTATAACGAAGAGGCGACAATCGCTGAATTGATTGACCGCGTTCAAGCTGTTGACCTTTCGAAAGAGATCATTGTGGTTGACGATTGCTCAACCGATCAGACGCGCGCCGTTTTGGCAGGGCTTGAAACACAGCACGACAATTTGCGCGTTTTTCATCAGCCGAAAAACCGAGGCAAAGGCGCGGCTTTGAGAGAAGGCTTCAAACATGCGACCGGCGATTTCATCATCATCCAGGACGCCGACCTCGAATACGACCCCAGAGAATATCCCCTCTTGCTCAAGCCTCTCATCGAAGGGCATGCCGATGTTGTGTACGGCTCGCGTTTCCTGACCACAAAAGAGCATCGCGTCCTGTTTTTCTGGCATTCCGTAGGCAACCGTCTGCTCACCTTAATCTCGAATATGTTTACGAATTTGAATCTGACCGATATGGAGACTTGCTATAAAGTGTTTCGCCGCGAGGTCATTCAAGCCATAGAGCTTGAGCAGGATCGTTTTGGATTCGAACCGGAAGTGACAGTAAAAATATCCCGCATCAAACAATTGCGAATTTATGAAGTGGGCATATCCTATCACGGACGAACGTACGAAGAAGGCAAGAAGATCGGCTGGAAAGATGGCGTTCAAGCCCTCTGGTGCATCTTGAAATATTCATTCCGAAGATACGACTACAAACCTATTAAGCCTCCCTCACATCCAACCCCAAGGGCTTAATAATTATGCGAACCAATACCAAATCTCTGATTAGCCTTGTCGTCTTGTGCGCGATGTTAGCTGTTACTTGCGTCAGGGTCGGTCGCGCCGAAAATAAATCTGTCCCTGCCAATTCAAATCTTGAAATTGAAAGCCGATCTGCAATTTCTCATCGAAAATCTGCAATCACCCAGAACCAAAGCGCCCATGATAAATCCAAAACTTTCGCGCCATCGCATCGCGCGCCTTTGCTGGGCACCGATTTAGTTTGGGCTGAGGCACCGCACAGTTTAATCGAAGCCTGGCAGAACAAAGAGATGGGCGATGCGTTTTACGAGATCCTGCAAAGAGGAGGTGTTCGTTCGCTTCGCTTTAATTTTTCGGCAATCTACAGTCCCCGCGGAGTTGAAGCTGTCGCCGCGCTCAAAGCTGAAAACAAAACGACCAACGTCTACCCCTGGTTTCCGTTTTCGGATTTTTCAAACTACATCGCCGCCCGCGATATCACTGCAATCGTTGGTGTCAACGTCGAAGAAGGCGCAGATGTGGCAGCCGAGACCATCAGCAAATTCACCAAAGACGCCGGGCAATCGAAATTGGTTGCTGTGGAGTTGTCAAACGAACCCTGGTTGAACCATCGCCCCTGGCTGCCTGAAGAGTACGCCGCGCGCGCCGCCGATGTAATTGAACGATTAACCCCTATGGGCGTGAAATTCGCTTTGCCTTTGACGGTTGGCGATTCGCGCAATACGCCTACGAAACTTTCGGACACCGAATGGAACACGCGCATGATGCGGGCTCTTTCGTCGCGCATTGATTTGAAAAACCGAGAAGACATTTACGGTGTCTTGCACCTTTACGCGGACGGTGTGCGTGCCAAAAGCGTAGAATTTTTCAATCGCATCGTCAGACCGTTCGCGCCAAAGATGCGCTACCTGGTAACCGAGTTCAATATTCGTTTGAGCCTGGAGGGCAATCCGCATTTGACCAATAAATATGGACTGGAACTGGCTCGCAAGCTGGCGGAGTTGATGAATGTGCCCGACATCGAAGCGCTGTATATGCACGCCATCCCGTATCACTCCATTCTCTATTGGTCGAACCGTAAAGGTGTATCAACCGTGATAGGTGGGCGCGATAAAAAGCTCAAACCTGAAGATACCACGAAAGGCTGGCACCTGACGCCTGCGGGAAGAGTTTATGCGCTCTATTCCAAACTCGCCTGGAACGGTGACGTGCTGTTTTACAAAGAAGACGGCAGACAGAGATACTGGGCGGTGAAATCGCCTGAAGGCGCGGTGGTGATTTCTCTGCTCAACGAAAAAAATCAAGCCGTAAGTAAGCGTATAAATATTGTGGGAAAGAATTTGAATGTAACAGTGCCGCCGCAAGCGGTCGTCTGCTTTGACGAAAACGGACGCGAGTTGGATAAAGTACTTTTGCCTTTTTAAGCGCACAACTTTTTACAAAACAAATCCGCTGTAAACAGTTGGCGGCTTGTCACCTCAAGCCATCGTCTGTCACAATGAGCCATCCCTCATACGAGTAGTTAAACCGGATGGAAATATCGAAAGTTGGCAGCGCCATTAATCGAAGAAACGCGGCAAGGGCTATCCTGCTCTGCTTTTTCGCTTCGGGTTTCAGTGGGCTGGTTTATCAAGTGATTTGGGTGCGCGAACTCGTCCTGGTCTTCGGCGCAACAACTTTCGCGGTCAGCACCGTTTTGACAGCATTTATGGGTGGTCTCGCCTTAGGCAGTTTCTATTTTGGTCGCCGTTCAGAACAAATCAAGAAACCGTTACGGCTCTACGCGATTCTCGAAATCGGCATAGGCATCTATGGACTTGCGGTGCCTTTCATCTTCGCCTTGCTACCGAAAATCTATCAACCGTTCTGGCGTTGGCTGCATCTTTCCTTCTTAGCTTTGAGTCTTATCCGATTTATTTTCGCGGCAGCGGTTTTGATTTTGCCTACCGCTTTGATGGGCGCAACGCTCCCCATTCTGTCAAACTATTACGCCAAAGAACAAAGCCGCATCGGTCTTCGCGTTGGTTCGCTCTACGCGCTGAACACCTTTGGCGCAGTCTTGGGCGCGGCGGCCACAGGCTTTGTATTGATACCGGCACTCGGTATGAGCGCAACGACGGCGGTGGCGGCGGCGATCAACTTAGGCTTAGGTTTGGTTTCTCTTCGACTGTCGCGCCTCTATGAATCGGAAATATCTATCACACCTGAGCAGATGGCAAAGCTTGAGAAGTCTGTCGAAAGCCTGCCGCAAAAGAAGCGCAGCGCCAAACAGGCTACAGCAGCCAATCCTGCGCCATCGCTGTCAAGAACCTCGTTGATTATCGTGTTGGCGTCGTTTGCCTTGAGCGGTTTCATCGCGCTCTCTTATGAAGTCATCTGGAGCCGCATTCTCTCCTTGATCATCGGCTCGTCAGTCTATGCGTTCAGCATCATGCTGGCGACTTTTTTAATCGGGCTGGCGCTTGGCGCATCCATCTTTTCGCGTTTCGTTGACCGCATCAAACATCACATCTTCGCCTTTGCATTAATCGAAATCGGCGTTGGCATCACCTCTTTTGCGGGCGCTTTTTTATTCAACGAACTGCCTTTCACTTTCGTGCAGTTTCATCGCTGGTTTGAATCTTCAACTTTAGGCGTTTTGCTTCTCGCGAGGTTATTGATTGCCGCATCCGTGATGATTGCGCCGACAATTTTGTTAGGCGCATTGTTTCCGCTGGTCGTAAAAATCATTTCGCGCAATGAACAGGCTACAGGGCGCTCCGTAGGCGATGCCTATTCGGCTAACACGCTAGGCTCAATCGTAGGGTCTTTCGCCAGCGGCTTCATTTTAATTCCCACGCTCGGTTTGCTTGGCAGTCTTAAACTCTGCGTCGCGCTCAACTTCGTCGTCGCCGCTGCGCTCTGTTTCATCGCCAACAAACATGGCAACGCAAAACGAACGGATAAAAGCAAAGCAAATGCCGCCAGGCTTTGGCGTCTCAGTTTCCCGCAAATCACCGCCATAGCTGCGTCTGTATTACTCATTTTCACAGTAGCGTTCGCCGATGTCCCTTGGAATTCTGATTTGATGTCATCAGCCGTATATCGCTACGCGCCTTCTATGAGTAAGTTCACGCGGCAGGATTTCGCCAACTACATCAAAGACGGGCAGGGCGAAACCATCTATTATAAAGAAGGCATCACGGCGACAGTGGCTGTGCAAAAACTTGGCAACGACCGTGTCTTGAAAGTCAACGGTAAGCCCGAAGCTTCAACGGCTGGCGATATGCCTACGCAAGTTTTAATCGGCGCGTTACCGCTGCTTGTGCGCCAGCATACCGACAATGTTTTGCTGATCGGTCTAGGGAGCGGCGTCACGCTCGGTTCCATCGAGCAGTTCCCTATCAAGCGCGTCACCTGTGTTGAGCTTGAGCCTGCCGTTGTCGAAGCTTCGCAATATTTCAACGATGTCAATAATCGCCCGCTTGAAGACGAGCGCCTGCAAATGATTTCAAACGATGGGCGCAATTTCATCTACACGACAAATGAAAAGTTTGATGTGATTGTTTCGGAACCTTCGAACCCCTGGGTCACAGGCGTAGCCAATCTTTTCACCCTCGAATATTTCCAGCGCGGCGCGGCAACGCTCACCGACGGAGGCATTTTCACGCAATGGCTACAGCTTTACGAGATGTCGCCCGAAGATATGAAGACCTTGATTGCGACCTTCAAAGCGGCTTTTCCTTACGTCAATATTTTTCGCGGCGCAGAAGGTGATTTGATGCTGCTGGGCAGCAAGAGCGAGCAGAAACTTGACCTCTCGATCATCAACGCTCATCTGACAAATGTGAAGGTCGCTGCGGAATTAAAGCGCGTACAGAGTGAAAGCGTCGGCGATTTACTCTCGCGTTTTTATTTAGGCAGTGAAGAAGTCGCAACGATTTCGGCAAGCGCAAAGATCAACACCGATGACAACGCTTTGATTGAGTTCAACGCACCACGCCGCGTAGGATTTGTCGAAGAGACGGTCGAGCGAAACTTGCAAGAGTTGCTTTTGCGCGCCGCTTCGCCGCTCAAATATATCAGCGGCAACGCCTCGCAAAACGATGCGAATTTATTGATTGAAGCGGCGCTGGGCGCCATCAAGCGCAACGATAGAGCGCGCGCCGAACAGTTCGTTCGCTATTCGCTCGATGTAAATGAAACGGCGCAGGCTCACAGTGTGTTGGGCGAATTACGTTTCGCGCAGAATGACGAGGCGGGAGCGCTCAATGAATGGCAAGCGGCGCTGACGCTTGCCCCGAACCACTTTCACACGCTGGTAAATTTAGGCAAATTCTATTTAACCAAACAGGAAGCGATTAAGGCGCAACCGTACCTTGACCGCGCCCTTCAAGTGGATGCGACGAGCGCCAGAGCCCATCACTTGCGCGGTCTTGCCTATCAAGCGACGGGCAATAATGAAGGCGCGGTTGTCGAATATCGCAAAGCGCTGCCTGATGGTAAATACACGCGCAGCGTGCAGACTTTTTATTTAAACTTCGGCACAGCCCTTATGGCAATTGGGTATTATGATGAGGCGGCGCAGATTTTGGAGGAGTACACGAAACTTGCGCCCAATGATTTTGAAGGACACGCGCAACTCGGCGCAGCTTATGAAATTATCTCCGAGCGTTCGCTTGAAGACCCCATGCCGCGCCGCGCCGTTGAGTCGTTGAACCGCGCATTGACGATTTATCCCAAA
>JANMSG010000022.1:0-10107 GCA_031389065.1 Acidobacteriota bacterium
CTATCACGTTGTTTTTTCGCGCGCTCTTGGATTGGTGAGGGAACGTGCGCCGAGTAGTCAGCTTGAAGTAACCATTCTTCAGCATTAAACAGAGCGACCTCATCAGAAAACAAACTTGCAGTTGTTTCATCCTCACCGACATCTGAAAGTGAGGTTTGGCTCATACGTCTGGATGCACCATAACCATAGCTAATCATTCCATCAAGTTGTTCATACCTAGAATAATCAGCCACCCACAATCCTTCCGACCCATCAGTGACTTGTAGACCCCTTACTTCTTTACCTGTATTCTTTGTTTGTAAATTACTTCCTGTAAAAAAATCGCACTTTAGACTGAACTTCATAATGTCATTACTATTTCTATAGAGACTCCAAACTCTCCCCTGATAACTGGGGATTATAGTCTCAAATAGTTCATCCGTTTCTCCATTGTACTCAAAATCTCTCATCGGCAGGACAGCGACAAGGCATTGCAATAATGTAGTTTTGCCGACTCCGTTGTCCCCTAAAATAATTGTCCACGGCGCGGGGCGACCATTGCCATCGGATAAATCAAGCGTTTGCTTTGGTCCGAAACAGCGCACATTTTCTACTTCAAGAGACAGAAAGTAAACAGGTGTGCGGCTTTTTGCTTTTTTCCTGGTTTGTCGTTTCGGTGTCGCCATTGATTTTCCTGTAGCTTTGTTAAATATTACTGCGAAGACAAACGCGCTGTGAGTCTTCCTTTATGTTGTCGTTCGGCGAATGCCAGAGCAAAGAGGCTGTTGACTGCTTGAGCGAATCTATCTGCACTGCCTGGTTCAAAATAAATTTCACCGCAGCTTTGACACACCCAAGCCTTAAAGCCTGATAACGCTATCTTCATTCCTTCTCTCTCGAATTCTTGAGAAGTTGTTTCTCTTTTCACCTCGCCGCCGCATTCCGAACAAGGAGACTTCATCAATTCTTTCATCGCGTTCTTCACTTCTACATCAACAGCTTTTCAAACGCAATGGCTTGTCTATAGAATCAACCTTCTTTTAACACACAAACATCAGGAGAATATTTAGAATGCGAAGATTAGCACTCGGTACTCTGAACGCCTGCGGCTTGCGCGCCTCGCTCTGCAAGGTTTGCTAAACCCATTCAAAGTCGAAAGGTTGAATCAACCACTGACGAACGCTTGTGAAAAATTCATAAACAATAATTTTAGAGGAGAAAATAGACGATGAAAGTTTTGCAAGAAAGTGATACAGGCACAGATGTTAAGAAGCTACAAAACCGTTTGAAAGAGTTAGGTTTCAATCCAGGCATTGCAGATGGTGATTTCGGCGCAGGCACTACGGCGGCGTTGATAGCGTTTCAAAGGAGCGAAGGGCTTTTGCCGGATGGCATAGCCGGAAAGAAAACCATAGAGGCTCTGGGCTTTAAATTCACAAGCGCCGGTTTCGATATTTCAGCAGTGACGGTTCAAGTTGCGTCGAAGATGTTGCCCGCAGCGCTGATCGGCAATATCAAAACGAATCTGCCAATCGTCTTGAACGCTTTGAAAGCCGTTAGCCTGGCGGACAAAAATATGATTTTGATGGCACTGGCAACCATCAGATCTGAGACCGATGGATTCGAGCCTCTCAGCGAATTTAAATCGAAGTTCAACTCGTCGCCCAACGGTCATCCATTCGACCTTTACGACAATCGCAAAGACCTGGGCAATCAAGGAAAGCCCGATGGCGAGCGCTTCAAAGGGCGCGGTTTTATTCAATTGACCGGGCGAGCAAACTATTTAAAACATGGCAAGGCGATAGGGCTTGGCGATAAGCTTATCAAAAATCCTGAGCTTGCGAACCACGCGGAAACCGCCGCGAAACTTCTGGCGAGTTTTCTCAAAAATAAAGAGATGGCGATTAAACAGGCGCTGATTGTTGGCGATTTGACGGGAGCGCGGCGTTTGGTCAACGGTGGTTCTCACGGGCTGGAGTCTTTCAAAGAAGCTTTCAGAACGGGGGAGAAATTGATTTAACAGGAAGCAAAAACAATCTCGCGTTACCAAAGATTCACGTGAATTGGCTTGAGCGAACTTGAGCGAATCGGCAAGGCTTTTTACAATGTGTGTTACTATTTTCAATCAGAATCTTCGCTTACTCATATGTTGAGAAATATTATTTACAAGTGGGAACACAAACTCGCCCAAAGAGATAACAACCGCGTGGTTCGTCCTTTTGAATGGGGGCTCGATTTTTTGAGCAGAGATATTTTCACTCAAACGAACGGTCATTCAAACGGCAAAACTGCGGTTCATACAAATGGTCATTCAAATGGCAATGGACAGAGTCACACGAGTGGATTTTCAAGCGGTAATATAAAAAGTGAGCTTGATACGATCTTCGATTTCAATAAACTTGCCATCGCCGAAAGCGCTACATTCTTTTCTGCGCCGCCCGTCAAGGAATTCTCTTTTGATGGCGAATGGTTGACTTTTCAAAGCTCGCAACCAACGCCTTACGCTGAAAACAACACGGTTCACGCCCGCTTCTTCCCTGTTGCTGCGCGCTCACCTGATGAAAAGAATTCACCCGCCGACGAAGTGAATCGCGCAAAACGTCGCGCCGTTTTGGTCTTGCCACATTGGAACGCCAAGATTGACGAACACGTCGCCATCTGTAAATTGCTCAACCGTGTAGGCATCGCGTCGTTGCGTTTGACGATGCCCTATCATGACAGGCGCATGCTTTCGGGATTTGACCGCGCCGATTACATGGTCAGCGCAAATCTGGGGCGCACTCTGCAATCGAGCCGGCAAGCCGTATTGGATTGTCGCGCGGCGATTGACTGGCTCATCAGTCAAGGCTACGAGCGCATAGGTATTATGGGAACGAGCCTCGGTTCGTGCATCGCGTTTCTTGCCTTCATTCACGACGAACGCATCAAAGTTGGATTTTATAATCACGTTTCCAGTTATTTCGGGGATGTGGTTTGGGACGGCATCACGACCTCGCACGTCAGAGGTAGTCTGGAATCGGTCATCACCCGTCAGGAATTGCGCCAAGCCTGGATGGCAATCAGTCCGAATTCTTATGTTCATCTTCTGAACGGAAACAAGCGGCGCGGGCTGTTGCTGTCGGCGCGCTACGATTTGTCATTTACGCCGGAGCTTTCCAAATTGCTCTTCGATGAGTGCGATAAACACAATACGAATCTTGATCGCGTCATTGTGCCCTGCGGTCATTATTCTCTAGGGCGTGCTCCTTACAAATACTACGCAGGCTTCTTATTCGCCAATTATTTTCGCAAGCATCTGTAACTTTTGCAGTACCGAATTTAGGTAATAAATTGATTGAGATTCAGACATTTCTCTTGATAGATGCTTGAACAAGGACTACTCTCAAATTGTAGGTTTGAAATTTAGTTGTAGAATTTTAATTGAAAGAATTTATTGTGGAGGTTGTTTGATAGTATGCCGATATACGAGTATGTATGTGAAAAATGCGGCAACCACATAGAGTTGATGCAGAAGATCGGAGACGCTGCACCGAAAAAATGCACAAAATGCAAAAAAGGGAAGATGGAAAAGATCTTCTCGCGCACCAGTTTTCAATTAAAAGGCGGCGGCTGGTACGCGAGCGACTATGCCAAGGCTGCCTCACCTGACAAAGCTTTATCTACGGACAAAACAGAGAGCAAAACGGAAAGCAAGTCAGAGAAAAAAGGCGAAAGCAAACCAGAAAAAGCTGCCCCGGATTCAAAAACTGTTCCTGCTGCGTGATTGTTATGCAAGAGCAAGGCGCGCTCCTGCAATCGCGTTGCTCATAAAAGTTGATTCTTTTATGCTGTCCTCACAACTTTAAGTTCTCCTCATTAAGCGTCATTTATTTTTTTGTAAACTGTTTTCGCAAAGATTGGCTTGCAAGTTGCTGCTCTATCTTTCGTTCAGGAATTGGCTAAGATGTAATTGAACCAATATGTAATTTGTTCGTTAATAAAGCGGCGGTGAAATGAATTGATACATCCATTGGAAGAATCTGATACATCTGATGGATGTGGAAAAAACTATTTGAGGTGAAGTGTCGTAAAGATAATATGAAAGGTGGGGGTGAAAGATGGCTAGTTTCAAAGATCCAACTCAAACATTTGAACCGATAGAGGTCATCGAGCGACTCCTTGAGATAAAAGATTACTACGGCTATCGCCCTGTTCTCTATTTAACATCAAGCGATGATTTAGCGATGAACTTGGACGCTCTGGGTTTCGATATTTACAGTTTAAGCAGCGATACCAAAGCAGCTTTTAATGCAACCTCGCGTAGTGTGTCTGTCTTGCCCAATGGCAGTCGATCGCATGAAAGCGCAACGACACACTGACGCAATATAAAAAGAAGAATTCGGCAGTAAGCAAGAAGGTCAAAGCGAAATGAGTGGACATTTCGCTTTGACCTTCTTGCTTTTGCCTTGAAAGATTTCTTTAGCCGCGCTTTTGACTCTTTGGCGATTCGACGTTTGCATCGAGCAAATCGCTCCGCAATAATTCTACCAAACGCACATCGCCGTTGGTAACCACTTTGCGATTGGAAACAGCGGCACGTCCAAATACTGGCAGAGGAGACAAATGCCCTGCTTTGCGTGTCCGCAAGGCAACGCGGTAACGAGGCTCGCGAGGATTGAGGTCGTGAGCCGCTTGAAAATGCTCTTGCGCCAGTAACAATTCATTCTGTCTAAGATAAATTAATCCCAGGTGATAAAGCGCCGCGTCGAATTTCGGGTCAAGGTCTATGCAACGCCGCAAATGACGCATAGCAATTTCAGCGCGACCATATTCCAGATAGGCTCTGCCTACCAGATAATACATCTCAGGCGTCGGTTTGAGCCGTAAAGCCTGTTTCAAGTGCGTGATGGCTTCGCGCAACTTGCCTTCGCTGGCAAGGATTCGACCCAATCCGTAATGCGCCGTGAAAGAATTTTTCTTGAACTTCAAAGCGTTGGTTAAATAACTCTTTGCCGAATCCAACTCGCCGTTATCGCCGCAGATCACGCCGAGCATCAGCATCGCCAATGGATTATTCGGCTCTTTCCCGACCGCGCGCTCCAGATAGATTTGCGACAACGCGGGTTTGTTGATGCGAAAGAAATATTCACCGACAAAAAAAGACAAGACCGCGTTTGCCGGATCAATCACCAGAGCTTTTTCAAAATGACGGATGCCGCGCTTCGGGTTGCCTTCAATGAAAAGGTCTGCGCCAGTATCCAGCAAGCGGGCGAACAAATCCACGTTGTCACCATTGAACTCTCCGAGCATGAGTTCGATGAGGTTCTGGAACTTCTCTTTTTCGTTCGCCTCTTCGTAATGCTCAGCGACGCGGTCGCGCCACAAGGTTTCAAGCTTGCCGCCTTCGACAGCGCCGCGCTCAGACAGATGTTCGACCAGCGCGTCAATCATGGCGTGATCGTACAAGCCGCTTGTGGCTTGACGATGCAAAAGTTCAAGCATGATCTCCAGACGGTCCTGGGTTCGCATCAAGGTAGTTTCAAGCGCGCTGATGCGTTCCAGGAGATGCTCTTCGATGGTCGGTCTGAGCAAACTTTCCGCGCCGCCATAAGCCGCAGCCGTGCGCGTATTGGTGATTATCATCAACCGCGTCCCGCACTGAATACAGGTTTCGCGGTCATAAGAATTTTTATGAGTGCACTTTTGACAGATAATCATCGTTTGCCAATCCATTGTTTGGTTTACTGAGTAAAAAGGTGATGCCTTGAAACAGGCTACAGGAGCCTGTTTCAAGCTCTCATCGAATTCATCTTTCAGTATTCATAAAAACCTTTTCCTGACTTACGACCGAACCAGCCAGCATCAACATACTTCTTCAACAAGGGGCAAGGTCTGTACTTCGAGTCGTTGAATCCATCATATAACACATTCATAATTGCGAGGCAAACATCTAAGCCAATAAAATCTGCAAGCTGAAGGGGACCCATCGGATGATTCATTCCCAACTTCATTACTTCATCAATCGCTTCGACGCTTCCCACGCCTTCATAGAGCGCATAAATCGCTTCGTTAATCATCGGCAATAAGACACGATTGGAAACAAAACCCGGAGAATCGTTCACCTCGACAGGAGTCTTGCCCATCGCCTCGCCGAGTTCGCTCACCGTCGCAAAAGTTTCATCGGAGGTGGCGATACCACGAACCACTTCAACGAGTTTCATCACCGGCACAGGATTGAAAAAGTGCATCCCGATGAACCGATCGGGACGCCAGGTTGCGCCGGCAAGTTTGGTTATCGAAATCGAACTTGTATTGCTTGCCAGAATCACTTCGGGACGCGCGATTTTATCAAGGTTCTTGAACAACTCCGATTTAATAGCGAAGTCTTCGCTAATCGCTTCTACAACAAAATCAACATCGCCCAACGCATCCAGTTCGGTTGTCGTTTCTATGCGCGACAGGATTTCTTGTTTCCCCTCAATCGTCAGACGAGCTTTCTCAACATCGCGTTGCAAACTTTTATCTATTGCTGAAAACCCCCGCTTGAGAAAATCTTCTGTCAGGTCCCGCATCAAGACTTTGAAACCGGCTCTGGAGGCGACTTGCGCAATGCCATTGCCCATCGTTCCAGAGCCAATCACACCGATTACCTTTATCATCGCACCCTCCTGATTTTTTATCATACCTCAATCTGGATTTGAATATCGTTTTTCTCGCTCATTTTGTCGTCGTAGGAGATTGAATTCGTCTGATGCGCACCGTCACTTCATCGCGGTCAGGGACGTCTGCAGGCGCGAGTTCAAGATATTTGTTATAGGCAGCAACAGCCTTATCAACTTGCATTAAACGCTCATAAGCAGAACCGATGACAAGATAAATCGGCGGATAATTATCGGGAGTCCTTCGCGTGACTTCTTGATAGAGCGCTAAGGCTTCTTCGTAACGCCCGCGCCCGAAATAATACTGACCCAGGTGGTAATACCCTATGGTGCGTGACCACAAAGCGTTTGACTGTTGCAACGCCTTTTCGGCAAGCTCAAAGTCTTTGCGTTGGGCGTAGAGCAAACCGAGATTGAGATAAGCAGTGGCAAGGTGAGTGCGGGTGGTTGGCGTCAAAGCAATGTTTGATGTTACTTGCTCAAGATAACCGATGGCTTCGTCGAGTTTGCCCGCTTGCTTGCTGAAAAAACTTAAATTCGAATAGGCAGAAATACATTGCGGATCCAGTTCAAGAGCCTTTTTCGATTCCGCTTCGGCTTCTCGCGGTCTTCCCATTGATGAATAGGTGATAGACAAAGCAGCGTGAGCCTGCGCTGAATTCGGGTCTGCCTCAACCACTCTCTGAAACACCCTGATCGTATCGTACCAGTAGGTGTTGGCTTGAACATAAGCCGCTCCCCAAACAACCACCAGCAGGACAAGGAGCCCAAAAGCGACGCGCTCGGATTGTGCAAACCATTTGCGCGAGGCAATCCATTCAATGCCTAACGCAACAGCGAGACAAAAGCCCATTGAGGGAATGTATAGGTATCTCTCCTGTACGATGTAGGGCGGGTCAAAGCTTACGATTCCTGCAAGCGCGGGCGCTATGAAAGCAAGAAACCAGAGGCTCGAAAATTTCAACAGAGGAGACTTGCTCCAGACAATCGCGCCAACCAGAGCGGCGACCATCAAAAGCGGTGCGAGGAATTGTAAACTCGCTACAGAGGTGACAAAGGGCGTGTGGTGTTGATAGCTGTAGCCTACAGGCACAACCAATAACCAGAGATACTTCGCCAGAGCAATCGGGATGGTTAGGAGCGCCGCGCTCCACGGATAGCGCAATTCATCGCCAGCGACAAAAGCTCCGAATGCCTGGAAGCGCGTGAAAATATAAATCGCCACCGGCAAAACAAAAAGCCCCGCTAAGATGGATAGGCGCGCGATTTTTTGTTTAACCGACAGGGATTCATTGAAATGAAAAAGCTCGCAGTAAGCAATGACAACAGGCAAAGCAATCGCCGTCTCTTTGCTCCACAGAGCCAGTAGAAAAAACAGTAGCATGAGCGCAATCAAATAAGGCTTTCCACTTTTTCGATAGCGCAGATAAAAATAGAAAGACGGCAGCAAAAACAGACACATCAAGGGATCTGTGACGCCTGAAACCCAGGCTACCGATTCCGCGTGAACCGGATGCACGGCAAATAGACTGGCTGTGATGAGCGCAAGTTTCCTGCTCTTTGTATACTCTCCGCACACCATGAAAACAAACAGCGTCACCAGCGCGTGAATCAACACATTGACCAGATGCCAGCCAAACGCCGACGAGGTTTTGAAAAGCGCGTAATTAATTATAAACAGCGCGCTGAATAAGGGTCTGTAATAAGGCTGCGAGGTCGCACCGATTTCGCTGGAAGCAAAAGACCAGACGCTGGTGGTAAACGCCAAAGGCAAATTTTTCAAATCTCTGATGACAATATTGGCAAGAACTTGTTGCACGTCATCTGATGCAAAATCGTGCCAGAGCGTGTTCATAGAAGACAGAAGCGCCAGAGCAACAGGAATCAAAATGATTGCGCGGCGCCAAATATCTTTGCTGTTGCGCCTGGTCGAATCCCTATCTTCGATGGTTTGATTGATTGCCTCATCGGCAACTTTCGTCTTCGATTCGTGCAATGATTTGGTAGTGGTGCTGGGTTGATTTTTTTTTGCCATGAGATTAAAGATTATAAAACCGTGGGCAGCAATCTTACTGAAAACAGCCGCGAAATATTTAGCGTAAAAACTCCCCTGAAAAGAGATTCATTCTAAGCAAGCAACGCTTCCATGCGCAAGACTGGCAACCGCTTTGCGCATTGCCGCATCTATTCTGCTCCGAAATAAAAATATTTTAAGTAAACCTATTGCGAAGAATTGTCGTTCTAAGATGTGCGCCAATGAAAAGATTGGCTTTAGCAATTTCAGGTTCACGCCTATAATCAAAAAGGTGGAAACGTTCAACCTCTTAAGGAAGCGTTTGTTGGTGGAGAAAGAGAATTACATCGAATAGAGGAGTTTTATGAAGAGAATCACTATTGTAGCTTTCACTTTACTGCTTGCACTCAGCGCCGGCATCGCAAGCATTTCTGCGCGCCCTGCGCCTTTTGCAGGAAGCGAGTTATTGAAAAACTTGCCCGAAGGCGGCGCGGTCATCGTCGTTGACGTTAAGACGGTACTCACGAGCAGCCTCTTCACACAGGGCAAATTGAAGTCGACTCTTGAAAAAGTTCAAACCGAACTTTCACAAGTCGGCTTAAAACTTTCAGACCTCAACTCGGCGGCGATCTCTTTCCCACCCGGCAAATTCAGTGATCCGACAATCGTTGTGGACGGCTCATTCGAGCCGGCAGTCTTGCTCGCCCGCGCCAAAGACAGCGGCAAAGTAAAACTCGAAGCCCAGAAGTACAAAACCTTTGACGTTTACACGGTAACCGAGGTCACCAGTTCGACAGTCACCAGTTCGACAGCTAAAAAAGTCAATGACATGGCATTCGCCTTCCTAGACGCCAATACCGTGGTTGCCGGAAACGCTGCCAGCGTTCGCGCTTCCATTGATGCTCGTAGCGGCGAAAGGGCAAACGTGACTAAAAACGCCAAATTGATGGAAGGGCTTTCGCAGACCACTTTGGCACCCATTCGTTTCGCCCTGGAAGTCACGCCTGCAATGACCAAAGGATTTGCAGACAGCGGCATCCCTCTACCGAATTTTGCATCGCTGCAAATGATTTTCGGGGATGTTACCCTAGCCGCAGGCATAGGCTTAAATGCTTCCTTGCGTAACGATACGGCCGATCACGCAAAAGAGATGACGGAACAATTGAATAGCTTGTTGGGACTTGTCAAAACCTTGATGGGCTCGTCCGATGATGCGAAAATGGCTCCGCTCGTAGAAGCTCTCAAAACCTTGAAGATTGTCAGCGAAAATGTTGATGTAAAAGTCACAGCCTCGTTGCCCGCCGAAATGTTGAGTAAGCTTCTGAACTAGTTCTAAATCAACTCTGCATAAAAGAAGAAGGCGCGAAGTCAAATGCAACCACTTCGCGCCTTTTTATTTTTCTACCTATCGATCTGCTATTGAGCACCACCTCTTACTGCCATCGCCTAGTCAGTTTCAAAAAAAAGTTTTACACT
>JANMSG010000088.1:0-5555 GCA_031389065.1 Acidobacteriota bacterium
ATCGGGGACTTTGAGAAGTTTGTTTTGGCGCTTACTGAGGTTTGTTATGTATATCAGAAAGTTAGTTTGTTTACCTTTTCATAGAGATTTTCTGTGAGGCGATCCGCTTTCTACATGATATGATCGCATCAACATGTTGATGAAATGGCCAGTGGTTGTCTTATTCGTTCTAATCATTCCAGCGCTCTTAGTGACACCGGCTTGCTCGAAAAAGCAGGCGGAAATCCCGTTCAATTACCCTATCATCAAAGAGCGCCATATCAAGCATCTGCCCGGCAAACCTTACAGCGGCTATAAAGCGTTTTACATCTTAACCGAAGATTTCGAGCCAAGGGTTGAGTCTGCCAATGATATAGATCAGATCAGAGAGGTGATGCAATTCGCTTCAAAATTAAGCTCTCAGCACCAGATTCCCTGGACACACTTTGTAGACATAAACACTTTTGCTCCGGCTTTCATCTCTACCGATGAACAGTTTAAACAGAAGTGTATCGGTATGATGAACGATCTTAAGATCATGGTCAGTAAAGGGGATGATTGCCAACTACATCTTCACGGGCCAATGAATCGCAACCTGATTGATTTTTTGAGAGCCAAGGAAAAACTGCGCGTCAAATCGAAAGCAGATGAGGTGATTAAAGATTACCGGCAAAGGAAAAGCTTTTTCTTTCATTCCTTTTATGCCCAGGGCTATCGCGAGTTGGTTACGAGTTTGACCTACGGTAAGTATTTGCTGGAGCAATCTATCTACGATGGTAAGCAACAGGTGGTTACCTTCAGAGCCGGCGGATGGGATCACGGTAGCTCACCTCAAGACACATACTTGTACTTCAGTAGCCTGATGGAAGCGGGGTTGCTCGCTAATTCGGGACTGGCATCAGGCGAATTCGGAACTCAGAATTGGAGTGTCGGAAACGATCCCGGCCATAACCTTGCTGATGTGAAAGTGGGCGATAAAACCATGCTGGAAATATCCCCCACTTCCGGACCGGGAGGCTACTTAAATCCTGTTCTCCCGTATAATCTGGAAAAGCTCGCAAACGCTGTAAACGGTGAAATGGCCGTTATTGTTAGTGTCTATCATTTGAACGGCATCCAAGATATTGATGCCAACAGCGATGAAATTCTCAAGCAGAGGGCTGCACTGGAGCGCCATTTCCAGGAGGTAGCTGACTTAGTTTCCAGGAAAATACTATATCCGATAACGATGCGCGAATTGCTGGATATTCTTTCTGAACAGCAATAAAAAAGAGTATATTTCAGGTTATCTGGATCGTACTAACTAGCCTGGCAACAGGGAGATTAAAGGCTGGGCAATGTCAATCGCAACAGTGTCTGCAATGTTGGCTATCGTCACAGGATGGATCGTAGCGTTTGGCGATTGGCGTTGACGCTGGCTAGACCATCGCCAAACGCTATCTAATTTTTAAATCCACACCTAAACGCCAATCCTCAATCGTGGCAGGCGTATTCACGCCAGCCTTCGCAATGTTGCCATCGTGTAAGTCAACCCATACCTCGTAATCGCCCACAGGCAAATTGATCGGCGGCGATTCTTCTTCATTCAACACACATGAAGAGGTTCCCTTCCCGGTTGTCGTAAAGGTCAATTCATCTTTCGCGCTTCCCGGATTTCTGATGTGATAGGTGACCGTAGTTCCCGGAGAGATGCCTGCTGCTGCCAACCAGATCTTGCTGCCCGCAGGCACATAATCAAGTCCTTTTGGATATGCCCACCAAGCATGGCTATATTGAAAGCATCGGAATGTTAAGTGATAAATATGATGGTACCCCGAAGCATAAACAGCGCGCATCCAATCGAGACCGATCTCAGGATATTTCTTGTGAAACGCTGAAAATGACTCTTGCGCGAGGAGTTCAGGGTTAAGTCGCAGTTCTTTGTAACCGACAACCTCATTATTTTCGTTTTTGAAACTTACGCCAAATGTCGGGTCATACAAATGCCACTTGCCTTTGTAGAAAACTTCAACCACCACATGTGTTGCCGGCGGATTTTTTTCATCGCGTATATCAATGATCCTCGTCGTATACCCTACGATAGTAATCGCTGCCATAGCGGCGCTCAAATGCCCACAGAATTGCGAACCTCTTTCCAAAATACGACGAGGTGAGCCGGGTACAGGGTTCGTCTCCTTATAATTGAGCTTTTCTGCAACGTATTGATTTATCGCTTCGAGTTTCTCTTGATCATTTGTCTTGCCCAATGTCAACTTGAGGTACAGGTCTCTATAATATTCCCGATTTTGCAAATCATACGCCTCAAGAGTTAGAAAGTTGGCTCCCGGCAAGCGGTCAAGATTCACTTTCTCGCCGCTCTCGACATCAATCGTCCCCACATCAATTACCTTTGTACTCGGCAAAGTCAAAGGTATATTCAGGTCAATTATTTTCCCACTTTGCTCATCGCTGGTAACCAGCAAATCGTAGCTCACGCCTGATTGCCAGACCACATCTGGAATCACAAAATGCCCTTTTGAATCGCAAAGTGCAGCCCAACCGGAAGCAGAATCAAGAATCTGAACCTGTGCTCCGGGTACCCTTGTGTCTCCTTTAAGTGACACGAGACAGGTTTGGTAACCGCGCCACTCCCTTTGTTTCATCTCAGCCTTTGCGATCACTCTTTGCAAGCCGTGACGAAAGCGAGTTGACCAGGGAAGCAGAAGAAAAATCACCATTGCCACAAAAAGAAGGGAAAAGAGAAGCCTTGAATATCTGAAGGTTGCGCGCATAGAGAAAAACTCCTGAGATCGCTTGCTTGAAGCACGGGGTAGAAATTCATCTTTACATGAATTGAGCGCAATGATTTATAAAACACTCTTACGCCGAGCGCAACTCCTGACAACTCATTGCATTTTTTGTCGCCCAACTGAGAGCCTGATTTTAGCCGAGAAAGCGGTGTTCTCGAACGGTTCGCTTCGCGCCATTTTCTTGCTCAATGAAATAATTCCAAAGTTAAAACGATAATATATCCAGCCATGTAAATGGCTGTGAGCGCAAATAAAATGAACTGCGGCAAGTCGCGCACCTGAAAACTGTGCGCTTTGATGAAGATCGTTTTCACCATATCGCCAACTGCCATTAACGCGCAGAAAGGAACCAGAAAGGGATTGGCTTCCGGCAAAAAAACCAGCGAGGAAACGATTCCCCAATGCGCCAGATTGTTGAAGATAACGAAGATCATCGCAACGATTTCGCGATCGATGAGGCGATCAAAGATTGCCGCGACTAAGCCGATTGCGAGAATCGCCATGACAATCAATTCGGCAAAACGATAACCTGCGGGCAATACGAAAACGCCCTTTGAAAGCGATGCGGCGAGCCCCGCGATACCTATGACCATAGCGGCAGCTTTGATAACCGTCTCTACCCAGGCAAGCACCGGATAGTTTGCAAAATACCATTGGCGTGGAGTAATAGCCTTATCCTTCATAATTTTTGCCCTTTGATTTTTCCGTTGTTTTTATACAGCAACAGGTAACCAATCGCAAAGAAGCGCGGAAACCCCAGGGCATACTATCCTCAGCTACATTACAAGGCGATTAACACATTGATTTCAGTATACGATTTTGTAAATCGCATTTCTTCTTTAACGCAAAGGTAAAGGTAAATTCTTGTTGGTAAAAATCATCACTTGCAATGCCTGAGGCAGCCTAAACATCCGCATCGCTTGTAACTTGTTGCGGCGTAGATTTAGAATCGCATCTCTGGAGAAATTATTATATGGCTGAAAATCAACCTTTCAATCGCATTATTCTTGTCGTCTTAGACAGCGCAGGGATTGGCGAAATGCCCGACGCCGCAGATTATGGCGACGCAGGGGCAGACACCTTGGGTCACACGCTCGCCTCGCGCACCGTTCACATTCCAAACCTGCGGCAATTAGGCTTGGCAAACATAAGACCTCTGCCGGTTGCGCCGGTCGCAAATCCTACGGGCATATTCGGTCGTGCCGCCACCGCTTCGCATGGCAAAGACACAACCACAGGTCATTGGGAGATGAGCGGCATCATCACGCGCAATCCTTTTCCTACGTATCTGAATGGCTTTCCGCCTCGCGTCATTGAGAAATTCGAGAAAGCCATCGGGCGAAAAGTTCTCGCCAACAAACCAGCATCCGGCACAGAGATCATCAAGGAATTTGGCGAAGAACATGTGAAAACAGGCTCCCCGATTGTTTACACTTCTGCTGACAGCGTTTTTCAAATCGCCGCCCACGAAGACATCGTGCCGCTCAAACAACTTTATGAATGGTGCGAAATCGCGCGCCTTCAGCTTACAGGCAAAGACCAGGTGGCTCGCGTCATAGCGCGACCCTTTGTTGGCGAGCCTGGAAATTTCCGGCGCACAGAAGCACGACAGGATTACGCTATAGACCCACCCGAAGTGATGTTGCTCGACCGAATCAAAGCGCACGATTTGCCGGTTACAGCAGTCGGCAAGATTGGTTCAATTTTCTGCCATCGCGGCACCACAGAGGAGTTGAAAGCGGGAAACAACGAAGCGAGCATTGACCAGACCCTTCACGCCTTGGCAGAGGAGAAGACAGGTTTTATTTTCACCAATCTTGTTGACTTCGATATGTTGTACGGACATCGCAACGATATTGAAGGGTACGCCAAAGCTTTAGAGAGATTCGACGAGCGCCTGGTTGAAATCCAGGACGCCATGCGCGACGACGATTTGTTATTGATAACGGCAGACCACGGATGCGACCCCGGCGACATTTCCACAGACCACACACGCGAGTATGTGCCAGTGATTGGTTGGGGAAAACAGGCGAAAGCAGGTGTTGATTTAGGCATATTGCCAACACTTGCAGACATCGGGCAAAGCGTCGCAGATAATTTCGGTTTGAAGATTCAAGCAGGAAAAAGTTTTCTGAAAGAGCTTATCTGAAAGCCCGTTATCGCAAGTTAGAGAGGGAATCAATTTTATTCGGTCACAAATTAACAAGGAGAATATTTATGCTAAATGTTGGAGATGTAGCACCCGATTTCACAGTGAAGGCGCACACCGGAGAAGATGTCTCACTCAGCGATTTCAAAGGTCGCCGCGTTGTCTTGTGGTTTTATCCGAAAGCCGACACGCCGGGTTGCACTGCCGAAGGCTGCGGGTTTCGCGACAGGCAAGCAGTCTATGCCGAAAAGAATGCTGAAATACTCGGCGTCAGTTTCGACACCGTAGAAGAGAACAGAGCTTTCGCAGAAAAATTTGGTTTCACATTTCGCTTGTTATGTGACACCGAAAGAGAGATCGGGCTGGCTTACGGCGCTTGTGATGCAAAGGATGCCGGACATGCGAAACGAATCAGCTACGTGATTGATGAAGAAGGGCGCATCGCGCAAGCCATCGAACAGGTCAACGCCCGCGAACATCCTGAAGAATTGCTCGCAACAATTTGAAGCACAGCTTTTATCGTTTAGAGGCAGTCGTCATTACAAAGCGCAGGGATGACGCAGCAAGCCTCCTGATTTAGAAATGCAAAGCGCGATGATGAAGCATCACATATTGCTTCATCATCGCGCTTTGCATTT
>JANMSG010000104.1:0-5989 GCA_031389065.1 Acidobacteriota bacterium
TACGGTGTCGAATTTTACCTGCAAACCGTAGATATCGCTGAACCATTTGGCTTTTCGTTCTGCCGACCACATTTCCAAATCACATTCTTCGTCGCATTCAACGGTTAAAGCGAGAACCTCATCGTTTAATACGCCTTGAATACTTTTTACTTTTTGGCTGTGTGAACGATCAAAGCCGTCGGCAATTTGTAAAATGGCTGCCAATCGCAAAACTGTTGAGCGGTCTTCGCGTTTGAGCGAATAAAAATCTTCGTTTTCACGGCGTTCCCGTTTGCTCTTCGGTTTTTTTGGCATAGAACCTCTGTGGTATCTGACGATGGCTGCAATCATGGCGATTTCGTTTGCCATAAAGCCAGGCATCTCGGAATTTTTAATCAAATAAAGCCCGTGCCGATGATGATCGCCGTGAGCTACGCGATAGCCTATGTCGTGAAGCAGCGAAGCGTATTGCAAGAGCTTGCGTTCCGCGTCGCCAAAACCATGGAGCGGAAGCGTGTCATCAAATAAACGATTCGCTAATTTGGCTACGTGATGCGAATGCCTGGAGTCATATTCGAAATGTCTTGCGACCGAAAGAACCGAGCGTGTCTTGACATCCAAAGCGCCAAACAGACTCCCTTGCTCAATCAAATAGCCATCTGTGTGCATCAACAAGGAGGGTGTATCCCCATCCTCAAACTGTGAAGTTTGCTCTTTCCGCAAATGGTCTATGACAACGCCTTCGCGCAAAGACCAATCACATTGAGTTATCTCTTTAGCGCCCAATTCGCTGAGTATGGTTTCGAGCAATAAGCCGCCGGCGATGATAATGTCAGCACGTTTCTCTTCAAGTCCAGGCACGACTCGCCGCTCGTCAATATCCATTTCGGCGAGTTGTCTATTAAACTTCTTAATTTGCTGGATCGTGATGATTGGACTGAAGGCTTCGAATTCTGATTCGTCACCATTTTCAGCCGCTTCCGATTGCAAAATTGCATCCGTCATATTCAAAATCGTGCCAGAGGTGCCGATAATGAAATCAAAACCGACTTGCCGAATTTCCGATATCGCGTGAGTTAAATCTGCGCGTATGCTGGTAATCAAGATTTCGCGTTCTGATTGTGAAGGAGGGTCTGTGGTGATGAATCTTTCGCTCAGTCGCACGGCACCGAGTTTGACCGACAACAGCAATTGAGGTTCATTGCCATCTGTGATAATAAACTCTGTGGAGCCGCCGCCGATATCTATAATGAGGGCGCGACGTTTGTTGAAATCGGTTACCTCAGAAACAGCCAAGGCAACCAATCGCGCTTCTTCAACGCCAGGCAATAGTTGAACCTCAAGTCCGACCTCTTTACGAACCCTTTCTATGAATTTGTCCGAATTGTTGGCTTCACGTACAGCCGCTGTCGCCGTTGTGATTACCAAATCAGCGCGATTGGCTTGCGCCATCTGCTTGAATCTTCTGAGCGTTAAGACCGTTCTTTCTGTAGCCTCTTTCGCCAGATGATGATCGCGTACACCTGCGCCCAGGCGGGTAACTTCCTTTTCGCGGTCAATGATTTCAATATTCTGCCCCTCGATGGCGCGCACGATGACCATGTGTATCGAATTGGAGCCGATGTCTATTGCCGCGATTTTCATTTTTTGTTCCTGTTTAAACAAAAGGGCTAAGAGTTTAACAGACTATTCTTCTTCATCAAGGTGAAACAGATCATGAACGGCGCGTACGGCTTTTTCCGCGTCGTTATCGCTGATGGCGCAACTGATTCGTATGTCTGACGACGAAATCATTTTGATATTGATTCCTTGTTTACCCAACTCTGCAAACATCCTCGATGCAACATCCGGCGTATCCATCAACTTTGCGCCAACGATAGAAATCTTTGCCACATCTGCGTCGGCAAGTACACCTTCTGCCCCTACACGCGCAGCAACTTCTTCCATCACTTTTTGCACGGTCTCTAAATCGTCGCGTTTTATCGTGAAGGTAATATCGTTTACTGAGAGGTCTCGATGAAACGCTTGAATAATCATATCCACGCAAATGTGATGTTCAGCCAGTGCAGTGAAAATTTCACCGGCGACGCCCGGTTTATCAGGCAATTTCAATACCGCTACTCGCGCTTGATGTCTGTCAACCGTTACGCCGCTGACCGGGCGATAAATCTCCATTTCTTCTGCTCCTCTTAAAATTGTTCCTTCCGCGTCGGGATCAAAAGTGTTTCGCACCCTGACAGGCAGCTTATGTTTGCGTGCCAGTTCGACAGCGCGAGGGTGCAAAACTTGCGCTCCGACTCTTGCCAGTTCGAGCATTTCCTCGTAAGCCACCTCTTTCAATAAACGCGCCGTTGGCACAGCATTCGGGTCTGCCGTGAAAACACCACTCACGTCTGTGTAGATATCGCAGACGCGGGCACCAATCGCTGCCGCCAGCGCAACCGCAGTGGTATCGGAACCGCCCCTGCCAAGCGTTGTAATATTGCCTTCGGGAGTAATGCCCTGAAACCCCGCCGCTACGACGATGTAACCCTCATCGAGATAACGACGAATTCCTTCGGTTTTAATATCAACAATGCGCGCTGTCGTGTGAACGCTCTCGGTCATGATACCGAGTTGTGCTCCTGTCATTGAGATAGCTTTCTTGCCGATCTCGGTCAGAGCCATCGCTACCAGGGCGATAGATATTTGCTCGCCCGTTGCCAGCAACATATCCAACTCGCGTTTATTTGGCGAGCGACTGATTTGCTGACCAAGTTTCACCAGATAATCCGTCGTATCGCCCATTGCAGAAACGACGACCACGACCGCATCATTTTCAGCCGCCTTGGCTGTGATACTGGCTACGTTTTTAATTCTCGCTGCGGTCTTTACAGAGGTGCCGCCAAATTTCAATACGATCATAGGTGTAAGGTGTAAGGTGTTAGGTGTTAGGTTAGATTTGCAGGGATGATAAATTAACCTCTTTCCCTAAAACCTAAAACCTGGCACCTGACACCTACTCGAATACTCGCATCGCAATGCCGATTTGTTTTGTCGTTTCTTGCGTTTCAATCTCTTTCAAAGCCAGAGCGACATTACGTTCGTTTGCTTTGTGAGTCAGGAAAATAATGGTTGCGGTGCCGTCTTCTTTTATGCCGCGCTGAACCAGACTATGAAGGCTGACGTCATGCCCGCCGAGCGCGTGACCAAGATTGCCAATCACGCCTGGACGATCCGTCGTTTCAAGGCGTATATAAAACGCCGCTTCGCTGTCTTCAATCGAACCGAGTTGAAGGTTCTGCGAATTGACGAAAGGTTGGAAATAGGGCGCAAAATCGGGTAATTTCAAGGCGCTTGCAATATTGATAATGTCGCCTACGACGGCGCTCGCCGTAGGCATCTGTCCAGCTCCTTGACCGACGAGCATTACATCGCCCACGGCGCTGCCGCTGATGAAAATCGCGTTTTTTGCGCCTTCAACGGAGGCCAGCAGATGATGCAGCGGTACAAGCATTGGATGAGCGCGAATATCTAAAGAGTTTTCATAGCGCCGCGCCAGCCCGATCATCTTGATGCGAAAGCCAAACTCTTTGGCAGTCTTGATGTCGGTGTCTGTGATCGCGGTGATACCTTGGCGATAGACAGCAAGTGGGTCAACGAAACGACCGAAGGCCAACGAGGAAAGTATGTTTATCTTGTAGGCGACATCGAATCCTTTCACGTCATTGGTAGGGTCTGCTTCGGCGTAACCCAAGGCTTGCGCCTCAGCGAGAGCGTCTTGAAAGCTCTGTCCTTTCTCTTCCATCTGCGTCAGTATGAAATTGGTTGTGCCGTTGAGAATTCCTGCGACGCTCGAAATTTCATTGGCTTGCAATCCGCGTTGCAGCGTAGAGATCAGCGGGATGCCGCCACCGACTGCCGCTTCAAACATCACTGTGACGTTATGCTTTTTAGCTAACTCGAAAATCTCCGCGCCATGTTTTGAAATCAATTCTTTATTGGCGGTGACGATGTGTTTGCCTTGTTCAATGGCGCGTTTCGTCAATTCATAAAACGGCTCTGTGCCGCCAGCGACTTCGACGAGGATTTCAACTTCCGGGTCATTGACGATTTCAAAAGGGTCATCGGTGACACGAATGTTGGAGAGGTCAACGCCGCGTTCTTTCTCTTTATCGCGCAGAGCGACCCACTTGATTTTGAATCGCGGGTCGTTGCCGAGCAATTTGATAACCCCTTCTCCGACGGTTCCGAGCCCGATTATTCCTATATTAGTTTTAGCCATTCAATTTCCTCTTCAACATCGTACAGTGATAATCGCGGATGTTGAATAGATGATAGAAGAAATGTTCGACAGCCTTTTGTCAAGGGTTGGCTGATTTCTATCCCGTAAATTATATTTATGATGGTTTTTTTGGCTCTCATATATGCTATAGAGGTTTCCTCAATGAATCACTGAGGACAGGCAAGGTACCGTAGACTGTCCAGTCTGCGGAGGTCTAGTGGCAGCAACCCACTGGAAAACCAATAGGCTTTGCTTCGAGTGCGCCGCAGACTGGACAGTCTACGGTACATTTTTGAACTCTATAGTCTCAACCGTAATCGCTTATTTTGGAGAGAATGCGATGAATGAGAAAATGAAAACAGGTAAGGCTTCAACGAATGGTGCGGGTAGATCCAGTATAACCACCAAGAAGACATTGAAAAGTTCAGGCAAGGTCAAAGAAATGACCGCGCGAGAGGCGACCCTCCGAGCCTGGCAGAAAACCTATGAGAATCGTGACAAAAGGCTTGGATAATTCCCGATGCCGATTATCACCTTTGATACGAATATCTTTATTGTGTATAAACCGGCAGAACTTCCTGCCGGTTTTCGTATGTCTGCCGTTGTTTTGCAGGAACTGACTACGGGGGCGGGAGATAAATCAGAGGTTCAGCGGTGGCACACAACTTGGAAACTACACGAAAAGGAAGGGACCTTATTGGTTCCGACCGGAGAAGATTGGTGGCTTGCTGGTAAGGTTCTCAACTCTCTCTTGCGAGGTTTGAAATCAAAAGCAGGGGGCAAAACGCCGAAACTTTCCGCAGACGAAAACCGCGTATCATTCGAGATGTATTGATTGCGCGTACAGCAAAACGAGCAGGCGCGTTACTCATAACCAATAATGTTGCCGACTTCAAAATGATTCAACAATTTTGCAATGTTCGTTTCAAAAGTGGTAAGGATTACTTTGGCTACTAATCGCAAGGGATAAGACAACGAGAAAGTCAAATGATGAAAATTCATTTCTAGTATGTTTGGATTTCTTGAACCATACGAGACTTGTGTCGCTCCTACAGTTTAGGATAAAAAATAGCAAGCATAAATCATCATTGATTATTCGGCTGTGTTGTTATATTGTCGCCGCGCTTTCATCTAAAAGATTTATTGAAAGCTCTTACTCGAATATTCGCTTCATCAAAGCGTAAGTGATTCTTGCAGATTAGAAATCCTACAGGTAACAAAATAACTACTCTGTTACATTGTGACATATTTTTATGCGGTTAATTGAGAGAGTTGAATCAAGGCAATGAATCTTATCTTTATTCATGGATCGCCAGCAGTTGGCAAACTTACAGTGGCTCGCGAACTTGCAAAGCTGACAGGATTTCGGCTTTTTCATAATCATCTGACGGTTGATCTGGTCAGCTCCATTTTCGATTTCGGAAGTGAACCCTTTGTTCTGCTGCGGGAACAGATTTGGCTTGCGGCGTTTGCTGAAGCGGCTCGGAATGAACTTCGAACCGTCACCCATTCAGGGACTGCCCAGTTATATGGAGCTGCTGCAAACCAGTTCCGCCACTTCGCCGCGTAATTCCATGCCGCGATTTTGGCTGGCGCCGCGTTACGAGCCGCTTCTCAAGGATGCCGAAGGACTGGCTTGGCAACTGCGAGGCAGCGGCGTGCAAACGCTGGCGGAGGACGGGTTCTGTGTCGTCCATGAGACTCGCGATCAGGATTTGCTCGTCTGGCGCCCCGAGCTCGGCGAAG
>JANMSG010000112.1:0-9073 GCA_031389065.1 Acidobacteriota bacterium
AAGATGATCACTACAGTCACACAACGACGACGCTTACGGCTCGCGCTGCTCTGTCTGACGCTTGCGGCAGGACTTTTGTTCGGCATGACCTATGGCGAGGCGGCCAATTCACCGTCTCGCTCGGCGACCGAACCCACAGTCCATTCTTCACCGGCTCGTCTACCTCCTAGGATAAACGCAGCCCCGCCGATTCCGGCACAAAGCGGCGGCAGCTATGCTATTGGGCAAGCGGTCATCGCCGGCGGCGGCGGCACTTCGGCGAACTCCACGCTCAGCCTCAGCGGCAGCATCGGTCAGAGCGCGCTCGGCGCAGCAAGCGGCGGCACCTTCTCGCTCACCGGCGGATTCTGGCAAGGCGGCGCGCCTTGCTCAACCCCCTCGATCACCTCGCAGCCCACCGCGCAGACCGTCTGCGGCGGCGCTGCCGCTTCCTTCAGTGTCAACGCCAGCGGCACCAACCTGACTTACCAGTGGCGCAAGGGCGGCGTCAATCTCAGCAACGGCGGCAACCTCAGCGGCGTGCACTCGACCACGCTAATGATCGCCCCGGCGGGCGCTGGCGATGCCGCCTCCTACGATGTCATTATCACCGCCACCTGCGGCAGCCCGGTCACCTCGAACGCCGCGACGCTCATGGTCAATACCTATTCGCTCTCCTCGATGAGCCAATCCTTCCCGGCAGCGGGCGGCACTGGCAGCATCAATGTGATGGTCGCAGGCAATTGCCCATGGATGCTTGTGAGCAACGACGCCTGGATCACCGTCAATTCGGGAACGTCCGGCAACGGCAACGGCACGATCAACTACTCGGTGGCTGCCAACAGCGGCGGCGTCCGCAGCGGCACCCTAACCATCGCCAACCAGATCTTCACCGTATTGCAAGGCATACAGTTTAACGACGTCCCGCTAAGCCACCCCTTCTACACACAGATCGGTAAGCTCTCGGCACGCGGGGTAACGCTCGGCTGCGGCTCAGGCAATTACTGCCCCGAGCAAATGGTCACTCGCGAGCAGATGGCGGCTTTCCTCATGCGAGCCAAAGGCGAGTTCAACCCTCCGACTCCAACGACTCAACGCTTCTTGGATGTGCCGCCCTCAAACCCTTTCTACAACTTCATCGATCGGCTGGCGGTGCTGCAAATCACCTTGGGATGTGGCGGCGGTAACTATTGTCCGTCGGATGCGGTGTTACGCGAGCAGATGGCAGCGTTCCTCATTCGCGCCTTGCACGAGCCGGGCTACATTCCACCGCAGCCGCCCTCACAGCGCTTCAACGATGTACCGCCGAGCAATCAGTTTTATGCGCATATTGAAGAGATGGCGGTGCGCCAGATCACGCTAGGCTGCTCAGGCAATCCGCCATTGTACTGTCCAACCCAATCTGTGACGCGCGCCCAGATGGCGGCATTCTTGGTCCGGGCGTTCAATCTGTAGAGGGCTGGCCTGCTCGACGCTCAACGGCGGATACGAAAGTGCTAAGCAGATGCGCAAACAGGCGAAACCAAACCAGCGGTAAGAGGCTTTACCCAAACCCGAATTTTCCGCTTCCCTGCCCCTCTGTCAATTTGATGTGACTGCGTTTGAAGACCATCATGCAGTCACATCAAACGGTTTGAAGCCCTTGCCAACACTCTTTGAACTTTCCTCCTGCCTCGCACTTTGCGACGTTTTACCGCCTTCCGAACTCCTGAAACTGTAGACGCGAACCCTTGTTATCTGTATATTTACTCCACAAAATTTTCTCAGGTTGGGTTAAACGATGATGTACTGCGAAAGATGCAATGCGGAATTCTCCGAAGCAATGGTTTATTGCAAATGGTGCGGGCAAACTCTGATCGAACGCCGCACCATCACCGTCGAAGTTCGCAAATGCCACTCTTGCTCTACGCCTCTTCAAGAAGGCTGGACGTTTTGCAATTCTTGCGGAGCGCAGTCACCCTCAGCGGGGCAAGAACCTGCGAGTCCTATGTGTTTGCGATGTGGCGCAGTGATTTCGCCGGGCGCAACGATTTGCCTGCAATGCGGCCACCGAGTCTCCTCTGAAAGAGGCGCCATACAACAGGCAAATGAGACCGCCATCATTCAATACTGTCTCTCTTGCGGGGACACCATGGAAGCCGGAAAGATGTATTGCAAGACTTGCGGTGCACCTATTTATGACGCTTCGCTAGAGCTTAATTCGCCATTCATGACGATTATGGATCAGAGTTTGTCGCAACAAACTCCGCCGGTGGAACTTTCCGCCGGCACAAAAGGGAATCCCCCGACTCCGCCTGCTGAGCCTGTTAAAGAAACGATTATGGTCGAGTCTCCAGGCGCACAGGCGAATCAAAGCAATGCTCAAACTGAAGTTTATCAAAGCTTCAAGCCAGAGACTGCGCCGACCGAGCATAGCTCTACAATCGTTTTAAACCAGGATAAGTCAACATCGCCCACAGACGCGAAAGCGATGAAAAAAGATTCGCTACTGAGTGCGGGCAAAACGATTGAATACGGCGCCTTCAACCAGTTGAGAAACGAAGCAAAATCGCCATCAACAGCAGATGATGAAGATGAAGATAAGCGGGCAACGATGCAGATTTTATCTGCCAGTGATTTGCAGGCAGAGCCGGACGTTTTCGATCCGTTCAAAACCCCTCAAGAAGGTGTGCCTGATTTCCCGCTTGAGGCAACTGTAGAGACTTTGCCTGCGGGAAAAGAGGTTGCGTACAATTTTGAAATCACCCCTATCGAAGAGCCGGCAGACAAGTCCAACCGAGCCTCGCTCAACGAACAGGCGAACGAGGTTTCGGCAGATACAAATGCAATCCATAACGAAACAGCCTCGCCTCTTACGCAATCAGAAACCATGTATCTTGAGATGGATGCGCTACCGTTTGAATCAACCATTAAAGAGAATACAGGTCCGCTTACCGGCAACCGCCCGACAAAAAAATTGTCTGGACTGGAAGCCCTCAATCCTTCTGCCGTTGAAGGAAAACCCTGGCAACCACCGACAGCGCGCGCAGACGACATTGAAGCAAGCGCGGCACCTCAAGAGCCGTTAAAGCAACTGCCTCAAGAGCAGTTAACCATTGAAAGCCCCAGGCTTTATGATCGAACGCCAGCGAAGCACTCCGTAAACACCGGGCAGGATCAGCAACAGGTAGCTCCTCCTTGGCCGCAAAATCATCAGGGCATTGCTCAACAAGGCGCGAAGAAGAAAAGTGGCGTTCCGGTTGCGCTTATCGCTGCGGCAGTCTTGGTGTTGGCAGTAGCAGCGGCTGCGGTTTGGTGGTTTGTGCTGCGCTCTCCACAAGGCGAGGTGATTTCGCCAAACGCCAACCTGACGAGCAGCAACAACGCCAATCTCAACAATGCCAATACCAGCACGGCAAACACCAATACGGCTGCAACGCTTGCCGCGCCCGAAGGTATGGTGGCAGTTGCAGCAGGCGAATATACCCTGGGCAGAGATGATGGCGACGATATTGAAAAGCCCAGGCACAGGGTTACCCTCAAAGCTTTCTTCATAGACAAAACGGAAGTAACCAACGCCGAGTACAAAAAGTTCGTTGAGGCGACAAATCATCAAGCTCCACCCCATTGGCAAAATAAAACCTTTCCCGAGGGTCAAGCAAACTTCCCTGTCGTGAGAGTGAACTGGCAAGACGCCAACGATTATGCGAAGTGGGCGGGGAAGCGTTTGCCTACGGAAGCCGAATGGGAAGCGGCGGCGCGCGGCGCCACAAGTCGTAAATATCCCTGGGGCAACGAGTGGAACCAAGCCTTTGCCAACATTGGAGCGGGCGAATCCGGCAACCTCATGGAGGTTGGCAAATATCCTGAAGGTCAAAGTCCTTTCGGTGCCTTAGATATGATCGGCAATGCGTGGGAATGGACAGCCGACTTGCTGGCCCTTTATGAGGGCAATAGCAGCAAACCGCCCGATGAAGCAAACAGCAATTACCGGGTCATCCGTGGCGGAGCCTTTAATGGCAACAAAATACATGATGCTTCCTATCGCGGCTATATAGATGCAAATACGAATCGAAAAGATTTAGATAAAACCGGGTTCCGTTGCGCGAAAGATGCGAACCAGTAGTCGGTGGTCAGTAGTCAGTAGTCAGTAGTAGATAGTTCACGTAAGATATGAGCATGTTACTTGCCTTTCAGAGACGGAACTGAAAAACTGACCGCCGCCTACCGACCACCGAATACTGCCTACCGACCACCAATTATGAAATTAAGTGAGAAGCTGGCTGCGTTATGCGCCATCATAGCCGCCTTGCCTTTGATGATTGCCGCGATGGTTGCGGTAAGCGCGCTGTCATCAAACTCGCGCACTCAAGCCATCGAACAACTCAAGAGGGACGCGCGAACCGCCGCCAGCATCTACGATAAACGTCTGGGCGAGATGCGCGCTACGGCGCAGCAAATCGCCGTTGATATTTCCAACAAAGCTCTGGTCAGCAACGAAAGCACGGACGGCAATAGCAATACGGCATGGGCGCGTTTGCAAGATATGCTGCCGCGCGCGCAAAACGAATTCAATCTGGATTTCTTAATCGTTGCTGACACCACAGGTCAGGTCATCGCCCGCCACAATGATAAACCCAGCGCCGGCGAAACACTCACGGCTGCCAACAACAAAAATCCTCTCGTTGAAAAAGTAATCTCTGATGCGAATTTGCTACGCAACTCGAGCCTCGCATCCGCTTTTGTTGAACGAGGCGAACACTTAGCAAAGCTTGGACTCGACAACCTGGCGCAAGTACGCGCAGGGAATGAAGTCAAAGCGAGCGAGGCGTTAATGATTGAAGCAAGCGCACCGATTTTTAGCGCCGGGCGATTCGTCGGGGTTATTTTGATCGGGCAAATGCTCAACAATTATTACGCCGTGCGCGCCGGAGCCACAGCCTTACAAATGCCTTTAGTAGCCGAAGTCCGACAGGTGATTCAGCCTTCACCAGACAAATATTCAGGCGCTGTCATCGCGCTTGGCGATGTCATTATCGCCTCAAGCATCCTGGCTTCAGGCTCCGGCGACAAGCCCGCGCTGCTTGCGGCAAGTCATTCGTCAGCAACGGACGACGAAGTGCTTGAAGAGGGCAAGCGAAACTTCGCCCTGTCCTGGCAACCGATTAAATCCTTCGATGGTTCGACGGTCGGTGCCATAGGCGTAGCGATTTCGGCAGATGAAATCGGCGGCGCGAGCGCGACGCTCAAACTCACTCTGCTGCTGATGGCGCTGCTGGCTTCGTTGGTTGCGGGCGCAGTGGGCTACCTCATTGGCCGCTATTTATCCTTGCGCATCCACGCCTTGACAGATTCGGCTTCGCGCATGAGTTTAGGCGAATTGAGCGCCTCCGTTCGCGATAACACGTTGCCCGACAAACCCTGGATTCCCGATTTTTTGCTCAAGGATGAAATCACCAATCTGAGCAATAAACTCGATGAAATGCGCGAGAGTTTCCGCCAGGCTATCGAGCGTTTGAAGAAGCGTTGAACAGCGAATGCTTGCCTATCGAATCTTTATTCGATAAGTTATGCGCTCTACGGGTTCACTCGTCTGACGAACTTTATTAAAAGGACAATCGAATATGCGAAAATATTTTGCCGCGTTGTTGTTGATCCTGTTTTTTTCAATCAATGCGTTGTCAGCCAAGGAGCCAATCTTCATCCCCATCAAAATTGACGGTCCCATTCACGCTCCGGAACGCGGCACCTTCTGGTACGGACCCTTCAGCGAAGGCGTAGCCGTCTTTGATGTGGATGGTGATGGCACGCTCGACATCACTTGCGGAGCCAACTGGTATCAAGGACCGAATTGGAAGAAGCACGAAAATTTTCGCGATAACGCGACCGTTCTCGGCGAGTTTGTCTCCAACTGCGGCGAGTTTGCGGTTGATGTTGACGGTGATGGCAAGACCGATTTAATCAGCGCGGGATGGATGGCTAACGGCGTCTGGTGGTACAAAAACCCCAATAAAATCGGGGTAAAATGGCCCGCCGCCAAAATCGTTTCATCAGACCATACAGAAGGTCTGATCGTCGAAGACATTGACGGCGATACGGACGCCGACGTCTTGATAAATCATTGGGATAACACCAGCGATCAAGGGGTTACCTGGCTTGAAAACTCAGGCGGCGGCAAATTTGCCATTCACCTCGTAGGCAAAAAAGGCGATCAACATGGCACAGGCTTGGGTGATTTGAACGGCGACGGACGCAAAGATATCATCACCCCTACGGGTTGGTACGAAGCGCCCATTGACCGCGCGAACGGGGAGTGGAAATTCCAGGAAGACTACCAAGCGCCGAGGCAATTGGGCATTCGCATCATTGTAGTTGATGTAAACGGCGATGGCTTGAACGATATGATTTACGGGCGCGGTCACGATTACGGGCTTGCCTGGATGGAGCAAAAACGGCAAGGCGACAAGCGAACTTTTGAAACTCATGCAATAGAAGATAGTTTCGGACAGTTTCACACCTTGACGCTTGCCGATGTCAACCAAGACGGCAAGCTCGACTTAGTAACCGGCAAACGCTTGCGTGGACACGAAGGCAACGACGCTTCCACGTTCGATCCGATGGGGGTTTTCTGGTACGACATTCAAGGCGGCAAATTCCTGCGTCACGTGCTTTCGTATAATCACGGTTTTCATTACCCTGGCGGCGACACGCGCAACCCGCCGCCGAATTTCGCTATCGGCACAGGCATGAATATCAACGTCGTTGACGTGAACAAAGACGGTAAAGTTGACCTTGTTATGGCGGGCAAAAGCGGACTTTATCTGTTCGAAAACCGTGGCACGCCGCCAACTACAAGATTAGATGGAAAGAGATAAAAGAGCCGCAAGATGCATGCAGCAGAAAAAGAGCCGCAAAATCTAACCACGAAGGGTGCAAAGAACACGAAGAAAACTCAGAAAAAGCTTGTAGCGAAGCAAATGTTTTTAGGTAGATCAATATAGTGAATAGTGAATAGTGAATAGTGAATAGTGAATAGTGAGGAAGTTGCGGCAAGCCTAGGCGCTTCTCCTGGCGCTGTTCTTCACTTTTGCCTTTTTACGCGAAGCGCCTACGCTTTTGCTTACAGTTCTCTTCGTGTCCCTGGCGTTCCAAGTGGTTTAAAAATGGAGAAAAAATATGAAATCAAAGAGTCGTCGCAAATTTATTCAGCAATCCATTACCGCCGGCGCAGTGGCGGGAGCCGGATTGCTCAACAGCAAAACTTCGCCAGCGCAAAGCGCTTCCTCAAGCAATAATATTGCAGGTGCCAATGACCGCATACGTGTCGGCTTGATCGGCTGCGGGGGTCAAGGTCGCAATGATTTAATCAAGATGCTGCGCATTAAAAATATCGAATGCGTCGCCTTGTGCGATGTTGATGATAATCAGGTTGCCGCGACTCGCAAATCGGTTGACGAGCAGGCCAGTCAAAAGCCTGCCTTTGCGACCAGAGATTTCCGCAAACTTTTAGAGCAAAAAGATATGGATGCAGTCATCATCGGCACACCAGACCACTGGCACGCCTTGCCTATGATGATGGCTTGTCAGGCGGGGAAAGATGTCTATGTCGAAAAGCCACTTTCGATCAGCATTGGCGAAGGTCGCGCCATGGTGACGGCGGCGCGCAAGTATGACCGCGTCGTGCAAATGGGAACCCAACAACGCAGTGGGACGCATTATGCGGCGGCGATTGACTATGTTAAAAGCGGCAAACTCGGAAAGATTCGCGTCGTCAAAACCTGGGCTTATCAAGATTGGATGGGCAATATTGCTGTCGCTCCTGACACCGAGCCGCCTGCCACAGTTGATTACGATATGTGGCTGGGTCCTGCGACCAAACGACCTTTCAACAAGAATCGTTTTCATTTCAATTTCCGTTGGTTTTGGGACTATTCCGGCGGTCTGATGACCGATTGGGGAGCCCATATGATTGACATAGCCAATTGGGGAATGGGTGTAAAAGCTCCCGACTCGGCGACCTCTGTTGGGGGCAAATTCGGCTTCCCGGATGATGCCGAAGAGACTCCCGATACGCAGCAGGTTTTGTGGTCATTTCCGGGTTTCAGCATGGTCTGGGAACACGCGACAGCAATTGGCAGAGGTCCTGAAGCAAGAGATCACGGTGTCTCTTTTCACGGCAACAACGGCACCTTGATTGTCGATCGCAGCGGTTGGGAAGTTCATGCGGAAACAGAGCGCACCGGCAACCGACGGGCTTATAAAATGATGCCCATGCCAAGGCAGCTGGCGGGCAACGAAGATTATCATTTTCTCCACATCAAAAATTTCGTTGATTGCCTGAAGTCCCGCAAACGCCCGATTTCGGATGTCGAAGTCGGGCATAATTCAATGATTGCCTGTCATCTGGGTAACATCGCGTACCGGCTGGGGCGGCAAGTGAAGTGGGACGCTGAAAACGAAAAGATTATCGGCGACAAGGAGGCTGAAAACTACGTGATGCGTGGCTATCGCGCGCCTTGGAAATTGCCGAGCATGTAAGGTGATGGAGATTTTCTTCATCGTTGCTGTATCTTTAATATCTAAGCTGTATAATATTATCCTCACAAGCAGTTCGTAAGCAGTTCGTAGCTCTAGCGCGACTGCACAATCACAATGGAGGTTTCTTAATGAAGGACAAAATGATGAAAGTGTTACTGAGCTTAACTGTAGTTGCTTTACTCGGCGTTTCTGCAGTCGCCAATGCCGGAACCATTCAGGCAGACCAGATGAAACCCGCGGAGCCAGCTAAAACGATGGCCCCCAAAAAAGCCAAAGCCAAAAAGCCAAGAGCCAAAAAAGCTGTGTCGATGAGTATGGCAGGTGTGCCGAAAGGCGTACAGGCTTGCTTGGATCACCTGGTGAAAATGGCTGAAAAAGAGCCGTTGATTGATTACGATGGACACCCGTCAGAAATCATCAATGGTGGCTTGATGTGGAATTCCCCCGAATCCAGATGCTCGCTCGGCGATAATGTGGATGTACGGAAAAAAGCTGCTGATGTAGCCACAGCCTGGCGCAAGAAAGATGCAGCAACCGTGCGCTCGCTTTTACAAGAACTCAAAAGCGCCGCCCCTCA
>JANMSG010000150.1:0-7483 GCA_031389065.1 Acidobacteriota bacterium
TGTCCTTGTAGTTGGGGCAATTCGACAGATGATAAATCTTGCTGTTCTTATTGCCGTAGATCGGCGCATCATTCGTTTGTGTTGGCGTTGATGTTGAAGCTATAGGAGCGATGTGTGAAGCTGCACGTTTAAATTCAATTAGCTCCACTAACAAATCAGCGAGCCGATAGCCTGCTAACGCAACTCTTCTTTCTCCAATCTCTTTGGCTTTATCTCGGTATGCTTGTGTAAGAGTGCTTCCTGTTTTCAAAGCTCCATTCTCATAAGCAACCTCACGGGCAAGATTGAGGCTTTCGCTTGGTGGCCAAATACTTAACCCCCCATACTTCAATTCGGCAAGTTTGTTGCGTTGCAGGGCAGGATTATTCCTTATAAGGATTGCTTGATTCTTTACTTGTTGAAAGTTCTCACTACCGATGACTACACCATCCCAGAAGGAATGAAGATTAATGATCTTTGCGCCTTCACTTGGAATAATCTTGAAGTCATTTCCTCCTTTATCACCGTTGGGAAATTCAGAAGAAAACAAAGCCGTTACGTGAAGCGGTTGATGAATATCTCCGACAAGGTGAAAGAGCCAAGCTAATGAGATGGCTCCTTCTGCATTTGTTATATTTGAGATGACATTACCTGAGTTGCGTACGAGGGCAAAGACGATGTTTTCAGGATCAGGCTCGCGTGGTGTAACACCATTTTCAAACACCAATGGATAGTTGGTGTAATGCCACTTGGGATGATTGAAGGAAGGATTATCTCGAATATCATCAGCCCATCTTGCGACCACCATAAAGATATAGAGGTCGTGATTCTCTGCTTTATCAGGAAGGTCTTTAATCGCTTCTTCCCATCGAGAATTATATTCAGGATGTAAAATCTCACGTTTCCCGTGTTCTACTTTCATTGAATTGCCTATGAGTTAGCGGGAAGGTCTTTCAACGTTTTTCACGGTTTTGTGACCCAGTTGTGACCCAACTGTGACCCAGAGAAAGCAAAAGCCAAGTCAACGAATGACCGCCGCGGAGTATAAAGCTCGCGCTTCAGAGCGCAGTATTCAATCAGCGATAGTTGATCTGTTGCGACTCATCGGGCTTCCGCACTCGGTAACTGATGCAGCTTTAATCTTCGATAACAATGGCAAGGTTAGAGGCCGTGGAGTCCGCACGGATGGATGACCTGACGTTACGGTCAGCTTACCGCCTTCAGGTCGCTTGCTCGGCATTGAGACAAAGATTCTAAACGGAAAGCTCAGGCCCTCACAGATCGCTTGTCATGCCTGGCTGCGTAGCTCCGGCGCTGTGGTGATCGTTCCCCGCAGTGTTGAAGATGTCGCCGTCGCGTTGATCGAGGCGGGAATTCACCACCAGGCTTTGAGTCAGTTAGTGACACGAGTTTGAGGTAGTAGCATGTCGAATTTAAGTCCTCTACAGCAATACATTCTCAGGTGGCTTATTACCCGCGTTCGCTATGCTGAGCAGCAAGATCGTCAACAACTCGAACGGGGAATTTACTGGTGGCCGGAGTGGACGCCCAAGACGACCGACGAGACCGAGGATAGGCGGCTAGAGAACGTCTGGCGTGCGTCTCTCTGCCGCTCCCTGGCACGACTTGAACAACGAGGGCTGATACAACGCCTACGAGGCCGCAAACAGGTACGTACCGCTCATGTGTTGCTCACCCCCGAAGGGCACCGCATCGCTGAAACGATTGTTGCTATGATACTATTTTGTCAGTTATCTGCCTGTAGAACGATGATAAACTTTTGACTTTGGATATGAGTTCACCATTTGCTTGCCAGGTTTTGTTTTCAACTGTTTAGCTTGTACTTAATTTGTACCTGCCCGGTTTTTGACCTTTATGCCCCAATTGTGCCGCTTATGTAGCGTCGGCCCAGAGCCCCGCCAGCCGTCGGTCGGTATCGCCAAAACGATCCAGACGGATGCCCATCCGATCCATTAGCGAAAGGAAGAGGCTACAGGCGCGGCGGTTCTCGTTGCCCTTATCCAGGTAATCCAGCACGCGGCCCTTCAACATCGCGCCGCCCGCAAGCACGATGGGCAATTGATCCGCGCTATGGGCGTCGCCGTCAAAGAGGCTAGAGGCGAACATCAAGATCGAATTGTCGAGCAACGAGGTGCCGCCTTCGTCGATGGCTTTCAGCCTTTTGACAAGATAGGTGAACTGCTCGACATGAAACTGGTTGGTCTTCAAGTACATCGTCTCAAGCTCAGGCGCCCTGCCATTGTGCGTCAGGTCCAGATGCAAGGCGCCGCGCACCCCCTCGATGAACTTGAAGTTCATCTGCGAGAGATCGTTATTGAGCATCAAGGTGGCCACCCGCGTCTTATCCATCTGAAAGGCGAGGACGATGATGTCGATCATCAGCTTCATGTGCTCTGGGATGTTTTGTGGCATCTCGTCGGCCGGGCGCGGCAGGTTCGGTTGGCGTAGCGAAGGGCGCCAACCTTCCAGGCGCTCTTCGCTTGCCGCCCTGCTTATGCGTTTCTCAATATCGCGGACGGACTCCAGGTATTCGTCCAGCTTCTTGCGATCCGCCGTGCTGACTCGAGGCTTGAGCGCGTGCGCTTCTTCGAGTACGGCATCGAGAATGCTACGGTCGAGCTGGCGGCCACGGCCATCGCCGACCAACTGGTCGAAAGCCCGCGCCGGATAGATTTCCTTGGTTGCTGGTTTGGTCGGCGAAACCCACGAGACCGCCGAGCCATAGATCATCGACAGACCATCTTCGAGCCGCAACTCGTTCGGCTCGATCCCTAGCACCAGACTGGGCACAGCCGTTTGATGGCCGATCTGCTGGGCGATCACTTGATCAAAGGAGGTGCCCGCGCGTATCTCTTTCGGGTCGAGGCTCACGGTTGCTCCCGACAGTAGGTTCATCCTGCCGAGGTGGGGGCTGGTCGAAGACAACGCTTTCTGATGGTATAGCCCGCGCAGAAAAACGATCTCCTCGCGGACCGCCGCCAAAGGTTCAGCAGCAAGACCGAATGTCATTTCGGCGCCGCGCCCTTTCGCCCACCAGTGAGCCGGTTCGACCCCATTGGAAAAATAGATGTGGGCAAAGCGCAACGGCGGCTTGGTTGCCTCTTTGGTCACCGTTTGATTGCTGCCTTGCGCCAGGACCGGCAAGGATTCCATCCAGGGCAAGGCCAGGGCAACGCCCGCGCCTCGCAAAAAGTGCCGCCGGGATATTTGGTTCGTGTGCTTCATCATCCGACTCCTCGATTGAACGTCTTCACCGCTCAGTTTGCGTAACCTTCATTGATGTTGGGGCCGCTTGCAGGGCGGGCCGATTGCGGAACTGTTTACTGCTGGCAATCTCCGTCACCAGTTGTGAGAAGGCAGCCTCATCGCCTGCCTTCACCATCCGATCAATCAGCTGTTGATCGGATGCCAGGATCGTGCGCCCCAGCGCGTACCCTACCAGTTTGTGTGCGAGTGTCTTGCGCACCTGGTCCTCTTGCATCTTGAGGTAGTTGAGGAGCCCGTCGACACCGTTGACGGGTGTCTGATCCGACAACGCTGCCGAATCCTCTATCGGTTTTCCGTCGGCGTATTGATCGCGCCAGCGCCCGGTCGAATCATAATGCTCCAGCGCAAAGCCTAGCGGGTCGATGCGGAGATGGCAATTGGCGCAGGAGGCGTTGCGTTTGTGCTGTTCCAGCCGGGCTTTCACCGATAAGCCGCCGAACAATTTATCATCCGCCGGAATCGATCCGGCATCAGCCGGCGGCGGCGGCACCGCAGTGCCCAGGATGCGCCGCAAAATCCAGTCGCCGCGTTTCACAGGGCTGGTTCGCAATGGCGCGGAAGTCGCCGTCAGCACCGCGCCCAGGCGCAACAGGCCGCCGCGATGGAAGGCGCTTGCACCCTCGACCAGTTGCGCCTGTTCTGTGTCCTTGATCTCCTGCTTCACTCCGTAATATCTGGCCAGGTCTTTATTCAAAAACGTATAGTCCGCAAACAGCATCTCGCGGACCGGGCGATCCTTGCGGATGATGTGCTCGAAGAAAGAGATGGCCTCATCATACATCGCCTCCTTCACATCGTCCGTGAACTCGGGGTAGCGGCTCGTATCGACGCCCTTGTGCTGATCGAAATGATAGAAGCCGAGCCACTGGCCGAAGAACTCTGTCGCCAACCGCCGCGCCTTCGCGTCTTTCAGCATCCGTTGCACCTGCCGACGGATGCCCGCCTCGTTGCCTAGTTCTCCTGCCGCTGCTGCGCGCCGCAGCTCGTCATCGGGAATCGAAGCCCACAAGAAGTAACTGAGGCGGCTGGCCATCTCCCAACTCCTCAGCCGCCTGACCGGCGATGTATCGGCCACCGCTCTAATGACTAAAGTGCCATCCGCTTGCTCCAACCGGTAGAGGAACTGCGGGGCGACCAGGATGCGGGCCAACAGCCCCTGTATGGCTTTTCGATGATCATTGTCGACGCCGAAGGTCTTCTGGTAGAAGGCCCGCAAACTCTGTTTTTCTTTTTCGGTGAGTGGGCGGCGCCAGGCGCGACTGGCAAACTGCAGGCAATCTTCGAGGTGCCCCGAGCGGGCGGCGGCCTGCGCCTCAAGCACACTGTAATATTCGCGGCGCAAAGGGATCACATACTTTCGCATCAATGCGGGCAGGGCGCTGATGGCGGCCCGGTCCATTTGCGCGATACCTTTGCCATTCAGGTTAACGCTAAAGTGCTTAGCCAGCAGGCGCAGATAATTGTCGTGATATGCAAACGACGCGTAGAGGTCATTCCAGGCCTGATCGAGCCGCAGGCGCGTAGGCGGGTCAAGCAGATTGTCGACCATGAAGCGATCATCGCGGTGATACTTTACTTTTTCTACGAACTCGTCGTGCTCTGGCACATTGTAGGTATTATCAAACGGGTCGGGGACCGGGTCTTTATCCGCGGGCGTCGGCTCGCCGTGAGAATTCGGCGGCAGCAGCCGCGCAAATTCCCTGACGCCCGCCCTGAACGTACGATACGCCGTCGTCTTCATATCACCCAAAAGTGTGCGGGTCGGCTGGCCGCGGGGCGGGCCGCTTTCGCGGTCGGCAATCACAATGCGCACGACCTGCTCGTGATTGCTGCCGAGCACGGCGTCAAATTGCAGGTTCAATGAAAAGAGACCTTCGGGCATAGGCACTTCAACCATCACTGAGCCAGCGGATGCGAAATCGTCTGGGCCGATGGGGGTGCCGTCCGGGCTGTGACCAAAGTTCAGCCGCTTTGCGGTCTCTTCACTGACCAGTGACCTCAAGGTCTGCCGGGGCCCTGCCGGCAGAATGCCGCGCCGCAGATCAGCCGCCGCTTGTGCTTCTTCCGCCGTAACGACGACCGATTGCCCTTCGACGACCGGCGGGCGCGGCTTGATGGGGCGGTAGCTGACGGTGAGATTGCGCCAGATAATCACGGGCTTTTCGCGCATCGCGGGATTGACCGTCGCCACGTTCAAATAAATCTTCGCAGGCCCCGGCGGATAAGCTCCGGGGCGCGCCCCGCCGCGCACGAAGGCAAAGCGGTGACTCGATTTCACATTGAGCGTGCGGTCGCTGAATTCGAGTGGGCTTTCGTCGCCGGCGCCGCCCGCCGCCAAATCGCCACGCGCAAACAACCAGCTCGGCCAGCTAACGATGAACTTTTGCATCTCTTCGCACTCGGCGCGTGCGGCCGAGGCCGCGGCATTGTGGTCGACTCCGGGCGGCGCGAGCTTTCGCCATCGCGAGGCGACTTCGGAGCAAGGGTAACCGAGCGTTTGGTTGTTCATCACCTGCCATATGTGCTGGGCAAAGCGTGAGGGGATCCCTTCGCGTCTGGCCAATTCCGACAACTGGGCATTGGCTTCGCCGAGCGCGGCGCGGTGCTTGTAACGCCACGCCGCATACAGGGCCTTGCCATACTTTTCCAGCCCGAACGGCCTGCCGCCTTCGCCCGACACGGTGCGCAAACCGTAAGCCGCATAGATGTCTTTAATCCGCGTAATCGCCGAAAGCTCGAATCCGGTCTTGCCACGGTGCGGAAAAAAATCGAGCGGGCCCGCACCGATCACTGCATGGTCGGCGATGATCTTGGCAGCCTTAAGGTAGCGCTCCAGGTTGGCATCTTGCATGAATTGAACGTCGCCAAAATTGGTAAACCCTTCGCCGCCGACCGAGTCACTGGTCGCGTCGATGCCGACGTTGAGGTCAAGCCCTGTCAGGTCTTTGATTGTGTAAGCGTATTCGCCGCTGGTCAGTCGTCTAACGGTAACCGGCCCCGGGTCGCCGTCATGCTTATCGGCATAGGCAGTCATCTCTGCCCTGATCCAGGAGAGCGCCTGACGGCGTTCCTCGTTGCTCGGCTGAGGCATGCCTTTGGGCGGCATGAGCTTCTGTTCGAGCGCCGTGGCTACCTTTTGCCAATGTTGAAAGTTGTCGCCGGTCAGCCCTTGCGTCGTCAATCGCTCCAGACTCATACCGGCCTGCGGAGATTCCAGGTCGTGACAGCCGAAGCAGTATTGCTCGAATATGGTTCGCGGTCCGGCTGTGGAGGGGTTCCCCTCTTGAGCCGCCGCGACGATACCAATGACGCGGGTGTTCCTGAGCAGGCATATGGCAACGATGCCAGCTAGCAACACCAATGCGATTTTCACACAACGAATCCTGTCGGCTAGGAGCAGGTTCTGAATGAGGACGGTATTGAATCGCATCTTGCAGCACCTCGCGGTTAAAGGTTCGGGATGTCCACTGTGGCTTCCTGGCTGCCCGATTGTGGCCACCAATATAGTATGAAACGTAATTCATTGTCCATTAAGTGCGTTCGTCTGTATCCACTTCACAAACGGTGGTTGAAAAATCAGGGCTCTTTCCAAGAGTTAATTTAACCGTTCTGATTTACTGCTTTACCCCTTCAAGCAAAGCGCTTATGATCGTGGTTATAAGTAAACCTATCCCTCAAAGGCAAGGAAAAGGGAGCAGCCCGAACAGCCGTGCGGCTCTCGTTCGCCATCAGTTCAAACCCGGGCAATCCGGCAATCCCTGTGGATCGCCGAAAGGGACGCCGCGTGTCGATGTCGCATACAAGCGCCTACTCGCCATGACACCGGAAGAGCTTGCTGTCTGGGAACCTCGTAGCGGTGCTGAAATTATGGCAGCCGAGCAGTTCAAACGGACTTGCAATTCAAACGCCAGGCAGACGCTGAACTATGCTGAGCGAATCACCGACCGGACTGATGGCCCGATTGTTCCCAAAGTCCAGAAAGAGGACATCACACGATTAGTTGTCGAACGCCAGCGCTTTGAGGCCGCCATTGACACGCTAGTGTAGGAATACGGCATCTCACGAGCTGAAGCAGCCCGAACATGGGTCGACGTCGAGCCGTCATTCAGGAAGTTCCTCGAACCTGAAGCTGACTCAGCGTAACCACAAGCGCTGCGACGTGCGTTGTTCTCGTGGTTCTAGCTCTGTCTTATCCCCAGGTCGCGGTCTCTTTTGC
>JANMSG010000172.1:0-3000 GCA_031389065.1 Acidobacteriota bacterium
GGAAGGCGCAAAGCTTGAAGCGGCTTGTTACACGACGGTTGGCGCAATTGCTCTGCAAGGCATACGGCAAGCCGATGTGCGATTGGGCGAAGCGGTCGCTGTCATAGGGCTTGGACTGGTCGGGCAACTCACCGTGCAGATGTTGAAAGCGTCCGGTGCGCGCGTGCTGGGCATTGATATTGATTCGACAGCTTGCGACTTGGCAAAAAAATCGGGAGCCGATTTCGTTGCTGATAATTCTGCCGCCGCGCGCGAGCGTTGCGCGGCAATGACAGATGGGCGCGGCGCGGATTCGATCATCATTACCGCAAGCACAAAGTCTGATGAGCCTGTAGAACTGGCTTGCGAGTTGGCGCGCGATCGCGCCCGCGTTACGGCAGTCGGCATGGTGGGCATGAACATTCCGCGCAATGCCTATTATATGAAAGAGCTTGAAGTGAGACTGTCGCGCTCTTATGGTCCCGGTCGTTACGATCCTGAGTATGAAGAGAAGGGCAACGATTATCCTATAGCCTATGTGCGTTGGACAGAGAATCGCAATATGGAAGCCTTTCTGCAACTCGTCGCGGAAGGCAAAGTCAACACGGAATTGTTGACTACACACCGCTTCAAAGTCAATCAAGCGACCGATGCTTACCATTTGATAACCAGCAATGCAGAGCGTTTTTGTGGCATCGTGCTTGAGTATCCGCACGACGAACAGGCGACAATCAATGTCGTAAAGACGAGCCACAAGAAAACGGTTTCAGATGATGCGTTAGGTGTAAGCTTTATTGGCGCAGGGAATTTTGCGCGTGGCGTTTTATTGCCGATCGTCAAACGCACCGCGAAACTCAGGCTTGAAGGCATAGCGACGGCGACGGGTATCAGCGCGAAAAACACCGCCGAAATGTTTGGTTTCGCTTATTCGACTACGGATGCCGAGCAGATCTTTGGCAACGAAAAGAGCGATTGTGTTTTCATCGCAACGCGCCACGACAACCACGCCCGGTTGTGTGCCGAAGCCTTGCGCCGTGGCAAAAATGTTTTCGTTGAAAAACCGCTTGCGACAACTCTTGAGGGGTTGCGCGAAGTGATCCAGGCGGCGCGAGAAACCGACAACCTGTTGATGGTGGGCTACAACCGAAGATTTGCGCCGCTTGCCAGTGAGATTAAGAAACATTTTGAAAATCGCGCCGGAGCCTTGACCGTTTTGTACAGAGTCAATGCCGGGCAATTGCCGCCGGAACATTGGTCGCACGATACAACGGAAGGCGGCGGGCGCATCATCGGAGAGGTGTGCCACTTCCTTGACTTCGTGCAATTCTTGACAGACGCTTTGCCTTTGCGAGTGAGCGCTGTGGCTGTGCCGGAGTCGCGCAAAGCGGGGTTTGTGGATGACAGCGTGACGATTTCGATGAGTATGTCAGATGGCTCTATCGCTTCGATTGTTTATACGGCAAGTGGCAACAACGCTGTTGCCAAAGAGCGCGTAGAAATTTTTGGTGACCGTTCGATTGTCGTTTTGGATGATTTCAAGAGCGCGGAAATCAATTCCGGCAAAAAGGCTATAAAATTGGGTGGTAGCGCGCAAGACAAAGGTCACGCTGATGAGATCGCCGCTTTCTTTGCAGCGATCAGAGGCAAAGCGAATGCGCCGATTAGCATCGAGTCATTAGCCGCAACCAGTCTCGCAAGCTTTGCGGTCATAGAGAGCGCGAGGACTGGCGCGGCTTGCGCGATAGATTTGAATTCGATATTTGAACCGATAGTTGATTAGAGGGACTTAGAGATTATGCCTACCCTAGTTTTGCCCCCAAGATACACGCCCGATTCTATCAGTCTGTGGCGCGAAGGCAATGAACGAGGCTGGCAGGTTGAGAGACTGCAAAATTGGCGTGCTCCTGAGCATCTGCGAGAAAGCGATGTCGTCTTTTATGGCGAATCGCTTTTTGCCGCCGTAGTCGCTGATGAACTGGGCATAGTTTTGCTTGAGCCACCTTTTCATTGGCTGGCTGATTTGCCTGAAAAGTATCGAAAGCGAAAAGTAATTTTTACGACTCTTGCGGATGCAAGGCAGCATAGACAGCGAGCTTTTATAAAGCCGGCAGATGACAAATGCTTTCCTGCGCAAGTCTATAACTCAGGTGACGAGTTGCCGAAAAGCGATGTCTTGTCTGATTCGACGCCGGTTTTGATTTCGGATGTTGTGCGCTGGGAAGTTGAGTTTCGCTGTTTTGTTCTCGAAGGCAAAGTTGCAACCTTTTCGCCCTATCTTCGCAATGGAGAGTTGGCGCAAGATCAAGATGGAAACTGGACGGCTTCGCCGGAAGAGACACAGGAAGCTTTGCAATTTGTCGCCAGTGTGCTGGCAGATTCGCAGGTGCAATTGCCGCCTTCCGTTGTCGTTGATGTTGGCGTGATTGAAAGCTCAGGCTGGGCTGTGATTGAAGCGAATCCTTCCTGGGGTTCAGGTATCTATGGATGCGATGCTTCTAAAGTGCTTGATGTTATTGCCAGAGGTTGCGTTAAACTTGGTAGCTTGAACGCAAGCGATAAGCAGTGGGTTATTGATAGAACAGTAAAAAAGGTGTAAGTGAAAAGATTATGAAAATTCATAGATTATTACTTCTATTTGTCATCATTAGTTTGTTAAGCGCGACGGGCGTAGCGCAGAGTTCCGCAAAAGTTGTGAAGGTTTCGCCATCGTCTGTAAAAGTTAAAAAAGGCGCGGTTGCCGCTGCAACGGTTACACTCGATATTGACGGCGGCTATCACATCAATTCAAATCGTCCTTCTGAAAAATACTTGATCGCGACGGCTTTGAAATTCCAACCGCAAGCCGGGCTCACAGTTGTCGGGCTGGTGTATCCGAAAGCCAAGTTGCAGAAGTTTACCTTTTCAGAAAAGCCTCTGTCGGTATACGAGGGACACGTAGTTTTGAAATTCAATGTACGGGCGGGCGCGTCTGCGATCAGTCAAACTTTGCAAGGCAAATTGACGATTCAAGCTTGCAATGAC
>JANMSG010000175.1:0-2839 GCA_031389065.1 Acidobacteriota bacterium
CGCGCAAATGCGAGATGTGCTAAAACTGCTCGTGCTGCAAGGGCTGAGGCTTGCAGCAGTCGGCATTGCCATCGGTTTAGCTGGCGCTCTGGCGCTGAGTCGCGTCATGGAGAACTTATTATTTGAGGTGAGCGCCACTGACCCTGTAATCTTTGTGGGCATCTCGCTGCTGTTGATGGCAGTCGACCTACTTGCCTGCTGGATTCCAGCGCGGCGGGCGACGAAGGTTGATCCGCTGGTGGCGCTGCGCCACGAATGATAAGCGAAGCGATTCGTTGATAGAGGCAGGGCAAGTCTGTTTCTTGCCCTGCAAGTTCGTACTGAAACAAAATCTACATCTCCTGACCACCGGTTCGCTTTTGGGATTTGCCGATTCCAAAAGCGAACATCTGCAACTTCATTCTCCTCTTTCTATCCTCGTCAAACTGAACGTAGCAAATCAGTTACGCATTCTTGAGCGATCGGCACACGAATTGTTCTTATGCTCGTGGGTCGTAAGCTGTATGAGGTTGTTCCCATTCGTCTATTTCGACAGGAGGTTGCGCGCATGACAACACTTTTGCAAGACGTACGCTATGGTTTGCGAATGATGTGGAGAACGCCCGGCTTTACTGCCATTGCAGTATTGTCGCTGGCTTTAGGCATCGGCGCCAATACCGCACTGTTTAGTGTGGTGGACGCCATGCTGCTGAGAAAGTTGCCGGTCAAAGAGCCTGACCGTTTGGTGTTATTCAAATCCCTGGGGACGAAAAACTTCAGTGCCGGCAGCTATACGGGGAATTCCAGACGCGACCCGGTGACCGGAATTAACACCATGACCTCGTTCCCCTATCAAAGCTTTACGCGCTTACGTGAGCAGGAGAGTGTGCTGTCGGAGGTCTTTGCCTTTGGCAATGTGAGTTTGAATCTCAACGCCGACGGGCAGGCGGAAGTCGTGAGCGGACAAGCCGTATCTGGCAACTATTATGCAGGGCTAGGCGTGCAGGCATTGTTTGGTCGCACGATCACCGACGACGATGACAAGCTGGCAGCCAGTCCCGTCGCCGTCATCAGCCATCGCTATTGGCAGCGGCGCTTCGCAGATGATACGTCCGTTGTTGGCAAGCAGATCAACCTCAACAATGTCGCCTTTACGATTATTGGCGTCACCCCGGAAGGCTTTGATGGGACGATGCAGGTCGGTTCGTCGCAAGATGTTTCGATTCCGATTGCCTGGGAGCCGCAACTCAACCCGGAGCGTTCGCGTATGCAGGGCGCAGGGGTATGGTGGTTGCGCTTGATGGGTAGATTGAAACCGGGAGCTACGCCTGCGCAGGCGCAAGCCAGTCTGGAAAGCATCTTTCACCAATCTGTCGTTGAACATCGCACAGCGCGGCAGGTGCAGGCAAAAGAGCAAGGGGGAAGTCCTGTCAAGCCGCTGGAGGTGGAAGATTACCCGCGCCTGGTTGTGGATTCCGGCAGCCAGGGCGAGATGAATGCGCGGCAATTCTATGCGCCATCGCTCTACTTATTGCTGGGGGTTGTCGGTCTGGTGCTGCTGGTGGCGTGCGCCAATGTAGCGAATCTATTGCTGGCGCGTGCCTCGTCGCGCCAAAAAGAGATTGCCGTGCGTCTGGCGCTGGGTGCGAGCCGCTGGCGTTTGATTCGGCAATTACTGACCGAAAGCGTGCTGCTGGCGAGCATAGGCGGTGCACTGGGCATACTCTTTGCGCTATGGATCAAGGATGGCTTGCTTGCCGTCAGCGATTGGGGTGGCGAGGGCATGAGGGCTCTGGCTCCGGCGCTTGATTTGCGCGTACTGGGTTTTACGATGGCCTTGTCTATGCTGACAGGAATTCTGTTTGGCATTGCACCGGCGTGGCGTTCGACGCGAGTTGATTTGATGCCTGCCCTCAAAGACAGCGTCAGGACTTCGAGTGCCGCTTCGCGCTCGTTGCTGAGCAAATCGCTGATCGTGGCGCAGGTGGCGATGTCTTTGCTGTTACTGGTCGGCGCAGGACTTCTGGTGCGTACACTGCTCAATCTACAGCGGGTGAATGCGGGCTTCAATCAGCAGAACCTTTTGCTGTTTGGCGTAGACCCTGGACTCATCGGTTACAAGGAAGAGCGGCTGTCAAATTTATATCAACAGATGTCGGAGCGCCTTGAAGGCGTGCCCGGCGTGCAAGCTGTCACTTTCTCGCGGACTGCCTTGCTCTCTCAAAGTTCAAGCAACCGGTCGGTTTTCCTGCCCGGTGCGGCCACTGGGGCGGACGGCGCGATTGAGTCCGCCGGTACAGGTTATATCCATCAGGTGCGCGAAAATTTTCTTGAAGCGATGGAGATTCCCCTACTGCTCGGGCGCACCCTTAAAGCCCAGGATGACGCGCGCGCCCCAAAAATCGCCGTCGTCAATCAAACTTTTGCAGACAAGTATTTCGCCGGCGAAGACCCCATAGGCAAACGCTTCAGCTTTGACTCCAAAAAGCTCAACGAGATCGAAATCGTTGGCGTAGCCCGTGACGCCAAATACACACGCCAGCGCGATGCGGTGCCGCCGACGGCTTACCTTCCCTGGTTGCAGGAACTGCGCGGCTTGAGCGGGGTAACCTACGAGGTGCGCACCACAGGCGATCCGAGTGCTGCCATCGCCGCTATTCGTCAGGTGGTGAGTGAAGTGGATGCCAATCTGCCCATCAACAATATCAAGACACAGATTGAACAAGCCGATCAGACGCTTTCACAGGAACGGCTGTTTGCCAAATTGCTCACCCTTTTCGGACTGCTGGCGCAGCAACTTGCCTCCATAGGACTGTACGGTGTAATGGCCTACGGAGTGTCACAGCGTACGCGAGAAATC
>JANMSG010000186.1:0-11433 GCA_031389065.1 Acidobacteriota bacterium
GGAAATTGGTTGTGTTAAACAGCAGCCAAACTAGAAACCGGAAGCCAGAAATTAATCGGTGGTAGCCTGACCGTGAGAAAGGGCGTTGCAATGCGTCCACGCTGACGCTTGGGCTACGGCCTTCCATAATTTGTAGAAACCAGAAATCGAAACCTTGAGCAAAGAACTTGCAAACCGATTGATGAATGCGGAAAGCGTCGAAGCTTTCTGCAAACAACAGAGCCGCCCAATTGGCTGGAAAATGTTTGCTGCGCTCAAACTCGAAGTTGACCGTCTGGTTCACACAGACCTCAACATCGCATCACGCCTTGTCGAACGCCTTGAGCAATTGGCGCTATTGACGGATGACGAAGTTTCAACGGCATTCGCTCAAGCAAGCCGAGGGCGTTTGCTGCATCTATTCGGACAACACGCCAAGGCTTATGATTTTTATGAGAGTGCCATAAAGACTTTGCAGCGCGTAAGGCTCATCAAAGAAGCGGCGATCTTGCAGAAACAGCAGATAGACACGCTCACCGAAACGGGTCGTTACCAAGAGGCGCTGCGTGTCGCTCAATCAGCGCGTCGCGTGCTGGCGCAAAGCGACCCCGTGCAACTGGCGCAACTCGAACTCAATGTAGGACATATTTACTACAAACTCGACCGTTATAAAACAGCTCTTGAGCATTATAATAAAGCCCGCGACATTTTCGCAGTGAAAGGCGAATCATCCATGCGTGCTCATGTTGCTTTGAATACCTCCAACATCTTCGCCGAAATTGACAGACCCGATGAAGCAATTGAGTTGCTCGAATATGCCGCCAAAGCCTGGAGCAAAGTCGGGCAAAAACTGAAAGCCGCGCAGGCGCGGTCAAAAATCGCTTACCTAAAATTCCTTCGCGGCAACTACACTGCCGCGCTCACAAGCTATTACCAAATCCGCGAACAACTCTCTGCCATAGGCGGCACAGAGCTTGTCATTTGGTGCGATTTAGAGATTGCGGAAATCCTGCTTGCCTTGAATGCCTTTGATGACGCGGCGGAAAGCGCCAGCGTGGCGCGCTCAGGCTTCGTCGAGTTGGGGCTGCCTTATGAATCCGCTCTCGCAACGGTTGTAGGCGCGCTCGCGGCAATGGGAATAAGGCAATTCAAGCAAGCCGAAAGCTACCTGCAAGAAGCTCGCAAGGTTTTTGCTCAGAATCGCAACGCGACCTTTGTCGCGCAGATTGATTTGTATTTAGCCGAGCTTGCACTCAAACAAAATGATTCGCTGGAAGCGTCGCAACGCGCCGAAAATTCTTTGCGCCTCTTTGCCAGACAAAAACTGTTGACCAAATCCGCCTATTCACGTTTGCTCATCGCCCGCGCAGCTTATCAAAATAAAGACAACGCGAAGGCAAAACGGATAGCGAAAATCGCGCTTCGTTCCATCGAAAACCACATCGCGCCAACCATCGCTTATCAATGCCACCATCTGCTGGGAAAAATAGCGCGCGATAAGCAACAGAATCACGCCGCCTTAGAAAGCTTTCATCGTGCCATTGAAATCATCGAGCCGTTGCGCGGCGCGGTTGCCGCAGATGAATTTAAAGCCTCTTTCCTGCGCGACAAAATTGAAGTGTATGAAGACGCCATCAGCGCCTGTTTGGATGAAGGCGGCAAGCATTTTTTGGAAGAAGCCTTTCGTCTGGTTGAATCCTCGAAGTCGCGCGCCTTGGCGGATTTGCTTTCGCGTTATTTACGCGACGCCAAACCGGGCAATGTGAAACCAAGCAGCAGAGAAAAAGAGGCGCGTGAAAAGCTTTTCAAGTTGCTTGAAAATTTGAACTGGTATAGCGCCCAAACCAATCTCGAAAATGAAAAAGGCGGACAGCGCAGAGTAAAAGTCTTGGAGCGCTACGACCGCGAAATCGAAAAATGCGAGAGACAAATCGCCCAACTGTTCAGACGTATGGATGCCGCTGGTTCGCCGCTTGCAGAACTTCGTCAAATGCAGCCCATACCATCTGCCGACTTGCGCGAAGTTCTCGAAGGTGATGAAAACTTAATCGAATATTTCACCACAGGCGACGAGGTTTCTGCCTTCATCGCATCGCGTGATGAGATCAAACTGGTTCGCGGCATTGCCTCAAAACGCGAAGTTGAGAAAATGATGTCGGCGCTCAATTTCCAACTGGAAAAATTCAACTACGGCGCACAATTCGCGGACGAACATTTCGAGCAACTCAATCACGCCATCAACCAGCATTTAATTGAAATTTATCGCCAGGTTTTCGCTGTGCTGGAGCCGCAACTCGATTGCCAGAAACTCATCATCATTCCGCATGGCGCGCTGCATTATGTGCCCTTTCACGCCTTGCTGGATCGCCGGGGATATTTGATTGACCGCTTTGAAATCTCTTATGCGCCGAGCGCCACCGTGTTGAGACTTTGTCGTATGCGCGGCAGACAGATGAACAAGGATTCGCCAAACAAGCGAAACGGCAACGGGTTGCCAAATCAACAAACCAGTAATGGTTTCAGCAGAGCAGGCGCTTCATCGGCAATTGCAAATTTGCAATTGTATAAAGGCGAAGTCGTCGCTTTTGGAGTCGCGGATAGAGAAACGCCGAATATTGAAGCAGAGATTCATACACTTAAGCGAATGTTTCCCGAGGCGATTACGCTGTTGGGAAAGGATGCCACGCGGAGCAATTTGATGAAGTTCGCGCCTGACGCGCGATTTCTTCATCTCGCGTCGCACAGTTATTTCAGGCGTGACAACCCCATGTTTTCGTTTCTACAGTTGGCGGATTCGCCCCTGCATTTTTACAACCTGTTGGATTTGAAATTGAAAGCGGAGATGGTCACCTTGTCTGCCTGTCACACGGGAATGAATATGGTCTTTCCGGGCGATGAGTTGCACGGCTTGATGCGCGGTTTTTTATATGCGGGTACGCCATCGCTGGTTGCAAGCCTGTGGGCAGCAAACGATATTTCTACGGCACAGTTTATGGGCGAGATGTATTCGCGCATAAGTAAAGGCGACACGAAACGGGCAGCAATACGTGCTGCGCAACTGGCAATCAAAGACGCTTACGGGCACCCATATTATTGGGCACCTTTTGTGTTGATGGGAAATCCGAATTGAGTTTGAGGGAAATATTATGAAACCGAAATACTTTACTCTCCTCTTTGTTTTCATGCTGTTTTTGGTCGTTGACTCTCAAGCGCAAACGCCTGAGGCTTTGCCCTTCATCAAAGGCGAAGTCGTGGTTGAGATCAAACCGGGCGCGTCTATTGACGCCATCAATGCGCGCCATCGCACGAAGACTATTCAGCAAATTTACGGAACCAATTTTTACCGACTGGCAACGCCCGCAAACAAGAGCGAGAACAAATGGCGCAAGCGTTTGCGCAAAGATGAAGATCTGTTGAGCGCAGAACTCAATCCGCTGGTTACCAGCCCCAGCCTATTTGCGCGTTCGACCTCAAGCTTTCCCGATGGCTTCGCAAGCGTTGGTTTTCATCTGTCGGATTATACGGCTCAACAACAATTTTATTCCTGGCTCAAGCTTGAGGATGTGCAATTGCGCTCTCGCGGCGCAGGCGTAATCGTCGCCGTGATAGACACAGGGATAGACCGCTCGCACCCTCTGCTTTCGTCAAAGATGTGGCGCGATGAACGCAGCAACGCCGACATTGCAAACGATGGCTTCGATAACGATGGCGATGGACTCCTTGATGACAGTTGGGGTTGGGACTTTGTTGATAACGACAACAACCCTGCGGATACTCCTGATGACCCGGCAAAAACCGTAGCAGGTCACGGCACATTCATCGCAGGTTTGATTGCGACTCTTGCGCCTGATGCTCGCTTGCTTCCGATTCGCGCTTTCGGACCGGATGGAATGGGCAACGCTTTCACGGTAGCCGCTGCAGTCAAATACGCGGCCGATCACGGCGCACAGGTCATCAATCTCAGTTTAGGATCTTCGGAAGCTTCAACACTTTTGCAGGAAGCCATTACAGACGCTAGAAAGCGCGGCATCGTCGTCGTCGCGGCTGTCGGCAATGACAACGATGAAGTCGCTCCACAATTCCCTTCCAGCCTGGATGGAGTCATTGCCGTCGCAGCAATTGATTTGCAGAGCAAAAAAGCGCCGTTCTCAAACTTTGGCAATCACATAGACGTTTGCGCGCCGGGCGTGAAATTAATCAGCGCCTATCCGAATGAACGCGAAGGCGGCTACGCCATTTGGAGCGGCACCTCTTTTGCCGCGCCGCTTGCTGCCGCTGAAGCCGCGCTTCTGCTTGCCCTTGATGCGAAACAGCCAGACGTCAAAAGAGTGATTGAAGAGAGCGCCAGTGAAATTGATTCCCTCAATCCGGGCTTTGCGGGCAAACTCGGCAAAGGACGCATTGACCCGCTTAACGCGCTGCAAAGCTTGCCCACAAGCGCGGCGACTCGCGACATCTATTCAGAGATTGCCTTGACCTCTGGTTCGACGATTCCTGAAGCGCGCGGCAAAGCTTCCATCTCTGTTGCAGGCGCAAAGCAATTGTTTAGAGTCGAAGCTTACAACTTGAGCGTTCGCTCTACCTATAAACTGTTCGTTGACGGCATTGACCTAACCGGAGAAAGCAAAGACGCAACGAGTCTAGGCTCACTGACTTTTGAATTTTCAACCGAACCCAATAAGTCTGCGTTGAGCGATTCCATCAATCCGGTCACTAACATTCGCCACATCGAATTGCGCTCGACAAGTGGGCAATTCGTCATTCTTCAAGGCGATTTCAAGACCAACTCTTCGGAAACTTCCAGACGCTCTGTTGAAAAAGAGACCAGGCTTGCTCCTGTAACGGCATCGCCAAGATTGGGAGGCCGGGCGACGGTCAAGATGTTTGCCGATTACCAGGAACTCACCGTCATAGCGGAAGGATTGCAAACCGGCGCGACCTATCGCCTTGTGGTTGACGGCATATCCGTAGGTTCTCAAGTCGTTGTCTCAGGTTTCATTAGAGCGCAACTGGCAACCAACCTGACAGGCGAACAATTCTTGCCCTTCAATTTAAGACCCGTCACCAACATCCGCCGTATAGAGTTGGTGACCTCCAGAGGCGAATTGGTGTTGCGCGGCGACTTCACGGCAAACGCAGTTGCGACTACGCCCAGATAGCTCTCAGGCATCATTAGAGAATAAACAAAATGCTCACAGACCTTGAAAGTGTCCGTGAGCATTTGTTTTTGCGCTTCACTCCTTTACTTCTACGCCGCTTTTTTCGTTTGACAGCATCAAGCAAAATCAATAAGCTTTATCGCCTCTCATCAAAGGTTGCCCGGTTAATCAAGCAGTAAGCTGTAAACAACGAAGATTCTTAAGAGAACTCTTAAGCAGTTGTTTTTTATAAAGACGTAACACCAAATTGTGAAATAGACTGAAAACCATGTGTTGAGAAACGATATAGATTGTAAAGATTGGCTCTCAAGACTGGTTGTCAAACAAACTCATTTTATCTTGCAACTCGGTGTAATTTATAAGGTTCTTGACTTATCAGCAGGGCTGTTCTTACAATGCACAATTCTTGAATAACAGGATCGGGTCACAATGACCACAGACAGGTCACGTTGATACCTCCTGAGTCATTTAATCACGGTTTATTTTTAACTTCTATCTTGTTTGTGTCAAAAACTGACTTTGGTAATGCAGGCAAGTTGTGGCAAAGGTTTCTAGTTTGTATGTATTTGCAGAAATGATTCGGCTTAGAGAATAATAATCGAGCAAAACCGAGATAGCCTAAAAGGGGTATGCTATTTGCTCTTACAGATGCGGGGACTCTTGTGGAGGCATCATAAATCACAAGTCCACTCAAATTTTAGATCAATTGGTTTATGAGAACCTCAACGAAATTAAAAATTTATTGGAGAGAGTTTGTCTTTTTGGCAAAGGGTGTTTTGTCTACCAAGCATCCTTTGCTGGCTCACATCATTCCTATGCGCCGTTGCAATCTATCCTGCACGTATTGCAACGAGTACGATGATTTTTCAAAGCCTGTGCCGATCGAAGAGATGTACAAGCGTCTGGACAAGCTTGCAGAATTAGGCACCACGGCAGTAATCATCAGTGGCGGCGAACCGCTGATGCACCCGGACATAGAAAAGATAATCGCAAGAATTCGCAAACATGGAATGCTGACTTGCATGATTACCAACGGTTATCTGCTAACTCAAGACAGAATCCTTGCGCTCAACCAGGCGGGGCTTGAGTATATGCAAATCAGCATTGATAACGTCATGCCTGACGAAGTTTCTAAAAAGAGCTTGAAGGTTCTTGATAAAAAACTCGAATGGCTTTCCGAACTTGCCGATTTCAAAGTCAACATCAATTCGGTTATCGGCGGCGGCATCAAAAATCCTGAAGAAGCCTTAGTCATTGGTCAAAGAGCCGTTAAATTAGGATTTTCAAGTTCGCTGGGTATCATTCATGACGGGCTTGGAACGCTCAAGCCACTCAAAGGACTTGAGCGCCAAGTGTTCTTCAAGATGAAGGAGCTTGGAAAAAAAGGGCACACCAGAGTCAATCGTTTTCAAGATAATCTGGTAGATGGTAAGCCCAACAAATGGAGTTGTCGCGCAGGCGCGCGTTACCTCTACATCTGCGAAGATGGACTGGTGCATTACTGCTCACAGCAGCGCGGCTATCCGGGCATTCCCATTGAACAATATACGCCGGCAGACATTCGCCGCGAGTACGATACCAAGAAAGCTTGTGCGCCTTATTGCACGATTGCTTGCGTCCATCAGATTGCGACGTTCGATAACAAACGCAATCCGCAAAAGCTTGCGGCAAAAGGCATGGTGGAAAAAGAATCAGTTCAAGCGATCCGCACACTCCATCACATAGCAAAAGGCGGACAGTAACAACAGAGTAAGTCTACCGCTACATCCGAAAGTAGCGATTGTTCGTATAGAAACGCTTATCTGTTTTTCAAACTAAAGAGTGTGGAGAAGTTTTTATGGCTATGAGTGAAGTTGCTCAAGTCTATTTTGAAAAATTGAAATTTAATTCGAATATTGCTCCTGTGTCAGAACAGGATTTATCAACATTGTGCGAAGTGTGTGGGATGCCAGAAATGCTTCGCAACCTTAGAGGAGAAAAAGAATATGCAAAAACCAGCTAAATATGCGGAAAAAGGATTGGCTTTGGCGGCTAATGCGGGATGGTTCTTATATGAAAAGTTAAACAGAATTAATCCGCGACCTTCGTTCACGCCGAATTGGTCAGATAAACCGCTTTTGAAGTCTTATCAAAAAACCAAGCCGCCTCTAGGTTGGCCGCGCACGACAGATTCGCTTTGTCCGAAGTGCGTCCCTGAAATTCGCCAGCAAATTGTTGACGGCAAATTGCCTGTTGAAATTTTGAAGAACGAGAAGATGGGCGAAATCAAAGCTCAAATCATTGAGCGTGATGGAAAAATCCTGATGGTCAAAGATTGCCCGATTCACGGACATTTTGAAGACCTGATGGCAATGGATCCGGCTTTCTTCAAACACCTTGAAGAAGTATTTCCTGGTCGTGACATTCGCGCCCACAACGATGAAAAACTTCATGACCACGGCACTTCCACCATCAAACACGGGCGCGGTTCGGTCTTGACCATTGACCTCACGAATCGCTGCAACATGATGTGCGACCCTTGTTTTATGGACGCCAACCAGGTCGGCTTCGTTCACGAATTGACTTGGGAAGACATCAAGACAATGCTCGACAACGCGGTTTCCATTAAGCCACGTCGGCAGATGTCCGTGCAGTTTTCCGGCGGTGAGCCGACGCTTTCGCCTTACTTTTTTGACGCCGTTCGCTACGCGCGCAAAGTCGGTTTCAACAGTGTGCAAGCCGCCACCAACGGTATAGAATTCGCCAAGAGCCCTGAATTCTGCAAGCAAGCTGCCGAAGCGGGTCTGCGCTACGCCTACCTGCAATTTGACGGCATAGGCAACGCCGCCAACGAGCATCGCGCGGTCGGCAATCTCTTCGACGTGAAGCTCAGAGCCATTGAAAACTTGCACAACGCGGGCGTTGAAATCGTCCCCGTTACCACCATCATCAACGGCATCAACAACGAGCAAGTGGGCGCAATCATCAAGTTCGCCCTTGATAACCCGAAAAAGATTTCCTTCCTCTCCTTCCAACCCGTTTCCTTCACAGGTCGCGACGAAGAAGTGACAGACGACCGTCGTCACGCGCAGCGCTACACGCTTTCGCATCTGGCGCACGACGTCAAGAATCAAGTAGGCATCAGCGAACCGACACGCGACTGGTTCCCGATTTCGTTTATGGGCACCTTCTCCGATTGGGCGGACCTTGTACACGGACCGACCAATGACTGGGGACAATTGAATTGCGGCTGCCATCCCAATTGCGGTATCGGCATGGCGATGATGATTGACAAAGAGACGAAAGAAGCGGCTCCGGTTACAGCGTTTTTGAACGCAGAGCAATTCGCCAAAGACTTGATGAAAGTCAACGACGCGGCGCGCGGCAAGCGCTTGTCTTTGCTCGGCGCGGGTCTTGCTTTGCTTCGTAACTATGATCCCTTCAAAGCGCCTACGCATTTCCGCATCAAAGACTTGATGATGAAGTTCGATAAATCATTCGGCGCATCGGGCAAAGATTACGGCAAGGTTACCGGAGACCGCACCGTTGATGATATTAAGAAGCGCCGCGCAGACCGTTGGAATTTCTTGTTCATCGCCGGTATGTGGTTCCAGGATTTGTTTAACTACGATTTCCGCCGCACAGAGCAGTGCATCATTCCTTACGCGACACAGGAAGGCGAAATCTCCTTCTGCGCCTATAACACAGGCGTGGGCTGGCGCAACATCATTGAAAAAATGCATATGACTGCAACGCTCACCAAGTGGTACGAAGAGAATGGTCGTCATGAAATCTTCGCTGGCGGCAACAGCGTCAACCTCACAAGCATCGAGCATTCCTTGAAACTTGATAATACTCTGGTTGCCAAAGAGGTGCAGCATGATCTTGACGACTTAGGCATTGCCAAGACCGCCCGCCAAGAAAAACAGCGGGCTCGCGCAGTGAAGATGAGCGATCAGGAGAACGCTCGCATGGCGAAACTTTATCGCCAGCACATCTTGAAAGAGCAATCCGAGCCGGACGCTCCGATTGTGCAGCTTAAAGGTTTGAGCAAAGCCAAACCGGAAAGCACAGGCGTGGCAGGCGACTAAAATTTTCAGCCTGAAATCGTTCGTTGTTGTGAATAAGAAAAAGCCGTTGACGTTATGTTCAACGGCTTTTTTGTTTGCGTCTTCACGACCTTTATTTTTCGGCATCACCCTTTCCTATGGCTTCGTTGACTACAAAATCAATTTTCCTTATGCTCATTCTGGTTTATCAATTTGAAGTTCTTGTTTCATGAAAACATCATCCCCTAATGAAGTGACCAATCTTTTGCTCGCCTGGGGCGACGGCGACCGCGAAGCATTAGATAAACTTTTGCCGCTCGTCTATAAAGAATTGCGGCGTATCGCCGAGCGTTATTTGCGACGCGAGCGTTCTGACCATACCTTGCAAGCCACAGCTTTAGTCCACGAAGCGTACCTGAAACTCATAGACCAGAAGTATGTGCATTGGCAAAACCGCGCTCATTTTTTCGGCATCGCCGCGCAAGCCATGCGGCGCATACTGGTTGACCACGCGCGCGATTATCAAGCGGAAAAGCGCGGCGGCGGCGGTGTAAAACTGTCGCTCGACGAAGACATCGTCCTTTCCGATCAACGCGCCAGCGAACTCATCGCGCTCGATGACGCGCTCAACACGCTGGCTGAGATGGATGCACAGAAAAGCCGCATCGTTGAGTTGAGATTTTTCGGCGGGCTTTCCATAGAAGAGACCGCCGAAGTGATGGGCATAGGCACGGCGACGGTAATTCGTCAGTGGCGATTGGCAAAAGCCTGGCTCTATGGCGAGATAAACAAGACGTAAATGTGCAAAGGTGCGGCAACGAGCAGGGATAGGAAAGTTTAAAGTCTCACATTTGTTCGGCGGTGTCGCATCGACAATCTTCTGCCTGAAGTTTGTACTCCAAACTCATCCCATTTGATTCATCGGCATTTTTTCAATCAGAAAAAAGGGAGGCGCGAAAGCAGTTTCCATCTTACTTTCGCGCCTCCCTCTTGTTTTGAAAATCAGTTTTTTTTTATGAGAATGCCTGGCAATCAGCCGTTGATGCGGACGCCTGTTGCAGCCATCGCAATTACGACCTGCGGACCTTTGATTGAATTCGGATCAATCTTGCCTGCCGATTCTTCCGCATAATGACGAGCCATATCTTCCGTGATGGTCTTCTTTTCGATGACCCCTTCAACAATCACTGACTTGTTGCCGGAATCTTTCGGCACCGTGAATTTGTGGTCTTTCATGGAAACGCGCACTTCACGCTCGCCGTCGGTTAACACCAACCAGCAGCCTTCGCGCTGGCAAACATCTTTGATTGTACCTTTAAGTTTTACGGTCTTGCCGTTGAATTTGTCGGCTTTTTCTGTGATCTCTTTGAGGGTCACGAGTTTGGCTTTCGAGAAAGCCTCGCCGAAATGATTGTTTGCCTGGTCGTCTGCAAGCACAGGCACAACAGCCAGCAGCGCAAGCATGGTAAGAGCAATAGTAATTTTGCGATTCATCTTCATTATTCCTCCGAAAAAAGTTTCGTGTAAAAGAGAGACATTATACCTTGTTGGTTCGCCTTTTTGGCAAACCGTAAAATCAATTCCCTTCCAGACAAGTTTTGCGCGATTGGCAGCGGTGTGTATAATCATAGCCAAATCCTATGGAACGTGAAGAGAATAAAATTTTTCATGAGCATTTGAAAAGCGCGCATCTCAAGCGCACGTCGCAGCGCGATTTAATTCTCGAGGTTTTTCTGGATACAGAAGAACACGTCTCCAGCGAAGACCTTTATCATCTGGTGAAAGCCAAAGATCCTTCGGTTGGATTTACGACCGTCTATCGAACGCTGAAGCTTTTTAAGGAGTGTGGACTGGCGCGCGAGCTTGAATTTCACGACGGGCGAATGCTCTACGAACACGAATACAAACACAAGCATCATGATCATCTCATTTGCACGCAATGCGGCGCGTTGATTGAATTTTACAGCGAAGAGATTGAAACCTTACAAGACACCATCGTGCGCCGCTATGGGTTCAAACCGATGCATCACAGCCACAGAATTTTCGGCATCTGTGCCAACTGTCAGAAAGCCGAAAAAGCCACGCAAAAAGCCCAAGCCTCCGCCCTGTGAACCAGTAGGCAGTAAGCAGTAGGCAGCAGGCAGTCAGTCGCTTTCCATCCGAAATTCTAAAACACCGCAAAACACCGATTTACAGCAACGTCGTCAAAACCTGGTTTGTTTGGTTGCTCAGAGGAAATCCGCACCGTATCATTTGAGCAAGCCAAC
>JANMSG010000219.1:0-3299 GCA_031389065.1 Acidobacteriota bacterium
TCGAACGCACAAATTCCAACTACAACGAATTATAATCTACTCGCGCTTTGGCAACCATGAAGCGCGTGAATTGGTAGGTAGTCAGCGACGAATAAATATTGGCGATCAAGACTGTACGCCCTGTGTCGTTACGTGTGAACCTGTTTCTGTTGTATTCAAGTGAGGTTTTCAAAGCGTTCGTCGGCTGATAGGAAAAATCCGTGCCCAGGTCAAAAGTATTCGCCGCGCCAGGATCGAGCGGCGCGTTAGGGTTGAGCAAAGCGCCAGGACTGACACGCGGAAATTTGGGTCCCGCGCCGAAATCAAAATCAAAGATATTCCATCGGTGACCAGCAAATACGCCGAGCGAATACTTTTTAGAAGGCCTCATGTTGAAGTTTGCAGACAATGACCGCCCGCGCAGAGAGCGCTCAGAATCATTGCCGAAAAATGCTCCTTGTCGGCTCGCTGTTCGTTTGGCGCCAAACTCCTCTTCAAATATTCTTTCATAAAATTCGTTATAACCGACATTGAAAAATATCTGTTTTGCAAAGGTAAAGCCGATGCGATCACCATGTTCTACGCTATTTGCGCGACCTTGCCAATCGTAGCCTATGCCGTTGAAAGTGAAGGCTCGCCACGAAATAAATTTCGCTTTCGGCTTCGGCTCAGAGCTATAGCGCATGAATAATTCGTTGTAGTTGGAATTTGTGCGTTCGAAAAACCCGACATCGGCGCGGTAATCGCGGGTCTTTCCCTGGCTGGAGAGTTGGTAGCCGAAGTGTCTTCCTGACTTATCCAGATTCCAGGAATAAGCAAAGGCTTTTCCTGTTCGATAAACATTGCTATCTTCGGCAACATCATAAAAGTACGTACGCGATGAGGTGCCGAGCGCCTGGAAACTTAAAGTAGTCTGTTTATCCAGACGGAAACGACCGTCAACACCGCCGACCCGATTGTGCTTTTCTATGAAATCGTAACTTGTGGCGATGATTCCCAGATTCGATTCTTTGCCAATGTCGCGTTTGAAGCGCAAGACTCCTATGTAGGCGTTTTTATCTAAGAATTTTTGAATGTTCGGAAGATTATCCGGATCATTGCGTTCTTCTTCGGAGTAATTGCCCGGCGCATTATCGGAAGCCAACAACAAGCCGAAGGTGTTGCGCCCCTGTTTGCCTGTCAGCTTGACCGCGTAATCCGGGTCAACAATGGCGCGTGTATGAACCGCTTGAATAGGCGTTTGAAAAATATCTATGCCTTCAAGAAAAAATGGGCGCTTTTCTGAAAAGAAAATCGGAAAGCGTTGATTCGCGGTCAAGACAGGCGCGTCTGCTTCAACCTGTGCAAAGTCAGGATTGACAGTAGCGTCCAGGGTTATGGTTGGCGTGATGCCAAATTTTACAGACACTCCCAGATCAGCTTTCACAGCTTGATTGACCATTCGCCCGGGATCACGAAGCGCAGGATTACTTGAAATATCCGCTTGTGACAAGGTGCGAAAAAGATTGCCGGACTCTGAAAGCGTAAGGCTTGGGATGACTTCAAAGGTTCGCTCGTTTGAAATTCCTTCGAGTCCGGTGATTTGTCCGAATTGGCTCAAGAGCGATGATTTGTCTCGCGAAATCGGCATCCACGAATTGTATTCACGATCCAGGCGGTGAACTCTGCGATAAAAATTGACTCCCCAAACTTTATCTTTGCCAGCCACATAGCGGAGCGATTTGAAGGGGATGGCGATCTCTACCGTATAGCCTTCTTTATCAATCAAGCCCTTCGATTCCATCACAATGTCAACGCTGAAGTCTTCGCCACTACCTTCCGTAAAAATTGCATCGGCTTGCACGCCATACGGATTGAAGATAAATTCGTAGGCTTTACGTTTGTCGTCGAAGGTGTCTAGAAAGACCTGCACATTGTCGTCTTCGTAAGCCTGGTCGCGTTTCGGAACCGTGGCGCGAACTTTGCCCTCCTCGTCATAGGCGCGAAAAGCTATGTAAAGCGACTTGCTGTCATAAGCCATCCGCACTTCGGTTTTTTGCGAAGGAGCAAGGTTGTCGCCCGGTTGGGTTTGATAAAAGTCTTTGAAGAGGGTGGCAGATTTCCACATCTCTTCGTCAAGCTTGCCGTCAATGACCGGTGGCGTCTCTATTTTCGAAAGGCGGACAGGTTGCGTCTTTTCGATAGGCAATGTGAGGGGTAATTTCGTTGCCGAAGGTTTTGCGTCTGGCGTTGTGGTTAACGCAGAGTTGGATTGAAATGCCTGAGCATGACAAGAAATTAAAAGTAAAAGTGCAACTGGTAGAAAAAAACTTTGCTTCATAACGATCCTTCTCGGACAAATGCAACTGGGGGCAATTTGTGCTTCAATCCGACTGATATTTTTTTGATTCATAAATTAGACGAACGAGTCTCGATTATGTTCCCTTATACTTGCAAAAAATTTGCAAAAAAATCCACGAAGAACAAGAAAGCAGGAACCAATGAAACCCTTTAAAAGCCGTGTTCTTCGTGGATGATAATAATGGAGGCAAACAACCAATCAGCGTTCAGAACCGCCGCGTGTAAGCGTGACCCTGCCGTTGATTCCTGAAACATGAATTGGCGAACCGCCGGAGCCGATTTTCGCTTTGAAGTTATTTTTTTCCATCTTGCCTAGCAGCGTCACGTTGGAAAGTTCTGTATTGACCTGACCGTTGATGCCAGACACTTCGAGGTCTGCGTTGACTTCATCGGCAAAGCGAATTTCAACGCCACCATTGATGCCACTAATCTTTGCGCCGCGTTCGCCGAGTTTGGCAATTGTCACACTCACTTTGCCGTTGATGCCTGAAAGTTTTGAATACCCAAGCGCCTGCGCCACATCAACCCTGCCATTTACACCTGACACCGTCACAGGGCCGTCAACTTCCCCAACATTGACGCGACCATTGACGCCGCTCGCCGTGAGATCAATCTGACGCGGCAATTTCAAAAAGACATGCTGACGAACTTCTCTATCGCGCCCGTGATTTCTATCGCGGTCTTTGTCATTTTCACCTCTAATGACCAGGCTTGACGAAGACGGCTCAATAATAATTTGGCGATACTGAAGATCATCTTTCGTTCTCGCGGAACGAACAATGTAAACTTCTGCCGCACTGCCATTGGTTGTCTCTATCTCAACTCTGCCGTTGATGCCTGAAACATCCACTCTTGCGCCTGCGGAGAGTTGATACGTTTGACGTATCTCATCTTTTTCGGGCAGGGTATCGTCCTTCCAGTTATCAGCTTTTTCTCTTTGAACAAGTGCGCCAACCTCTACGGCTTTTTCCGCAAAGGCA
>JANMSG010000145.1:0-3479 GCA_031389065.1 Acidobacteriota bacterium
CGCCGCGTACGAGAAGCCGGCAAAAAACATCGCCGCAAAACCCAGCAATGTCAGATGATCAGGCATCACCCATTTAGGCGCGTGGCGTGCCAGATAATTCAAACAGATGCGTTCAAGCGGCGCGATGAAACTGGTTTGTTCGCGCACAGCCGATTTGAAATTGGGATTGAGAAGAGATTCAGACATAACTTCAGACCTCCGAAAGACCTTCGTACAGCTATTGCAATGGCAAAGCCGGTGCCAGAGGTTAATATGCACAAAAAGCCCGAAAATAAAGGAGATTTGCAATACGTGATGAAAGGCATTGAACCTGGTGACGCAGTAAAAACCCGACGAATGAAAGATTGTCTCAAAGATTTGAAGCCGGGAAAAAGCTTTTCCTCTCCCTTCAGTTGACACCCGGAAATCGCGGCTCTTAGTATGACTCGTATGGCTCTAACAGAAAACAAACGCCTCTTCCTGGTTGACGGAATGTCGCAACTCTATCGCGCCTACTACGCGATTCGCAATTTATCCAATTCAAGCGGACAGCCGACCAATGCAATCTACGGTTTCACCATGATGCTGCGCCGTTTAATTACGAGCGAAAAACCCGATTATCTGGGCGTTGCCTATGATTCGCCGGAGCCTACATTTCGACACCAACAGTTTGAACAATACAAAGCGCAACGCGCCGCCATGCCTGACGATTTGGTTTTGCAACTTCCCTATATTGACCGGGTCTGCCAGGCTCTGCGCGTTCCGCTCATTCGACTCCCGGGTTTTGAAGCAGACGACATCATTGGCACGCTCGCCTGCAAAGCGGAAGCCGCCGGTCTAGACGTTGCCATCGTTTCCAACGACAAAGATTTGTGCCAGCTGGTCACAGACCACGTGAAGATTTTGCGCGCCGAGCAAAGCGGCGATTTGCGTTGGATGGATCCCCAGGGGGTTGTCGAAAAATTCAGCGTTCGCCCGGATCAAATCGTTGACCTACTGGGTTTGTGGGGCGACGCTTCCGACAACATCCCCGGCGCGCCAGGCATTGGCGAAAAAGGCGCAAAAGCCCTCATTCAAGAATACGGCAATATCGAAAATGCCTTCGCGCGCGCCGCTGAAATCCCTCGCAAGGTTTATCGGGAAAGCCTGCAAAATAACATAGATATAATCAGACAGTCGCGCGAACTGGCGCGCATCATTTGCGATATGCCAATTGACCTAGACCTCAAGACTTTGATTTACGAAGAGCCTGACCGGAGCCTGGCTTACGAGTTATTTTCTGAACTGGAATTTAACACCCTGACCAAAGAGTTTGCTGATGCGGCAAGTCCCGATTCGATAGCCGCCATCGCTGCGCGCAAAACTGGCCCGGCGCGTTACTCAATTATTACCAAACCCAATACGCTCGATCAGTTCATTACGTCGCTCTGGTCAAAAGAAGGCTTCGCCGTTTCAATCGCCGAACGCAAGGGCGCGCTTTACGGCATAGCCATTTCAACCGCTCCCTCGAACGCCGCGCTGATAGATTTCGAGAAATTCAAATCCCCTGCCGTAGCTTTTGCAAAAGTGAAGGAGGTTTTAGAAAACGGCTTGTTGCAAAAATCTGTTCACGATTGGAAAGGCGCACTGACGCTTTTGAACAACTACGCCGAAAACCTGGCTACGGCAAACGAGATGGATGAGTTACAAGCCTCGCCGCTCTTTGCCTCTATGCAAAGCGAGAAAGAAACGCCTGACGGGACCATTGAAAAATTCACCCCCGCCATTCGCCTGGAAAATGTCGCAGACGACACCTTCCTTGCAGCCTACCTGTTGGACGCCAATCGTCTCAATTACCCTGTCAAAGAGATCGCCCGCGAGTATCTTGGAATCGAAATGCCTGAATCTTTGGGAGAATTCGAGGCGGATGATTACCGCGCCTTGCAAGCGGCGGATTTGACCATGCACCTTGCCGATGTGTTGCGCGCCAAGTTGCGAGAGCAAGGGCTTGAAAATATTTATGCCGGGATGGAATTGCCGCTCGTCGAAGTCTTGTTTGAGATGGAGCGCGTAGGCGTTCGCGTCGATATTGCGGCTCTTGAAAAAGCCGGCAAGGAGATGGAGAAAGAGCTTGAGCGATTGACCAAAGAGATTTATGCGCTTGCCGGCTCTGAGTTCAACATCAATTCCCCTGCTCAACTCGGAGACATCTTTGAGAAGTTGAATTTTGAGGTCAGTCGCAAAACCAAGACCGGCAAGATTTCAACCTCAAATGATGTATTGGAAGAGCTCGCGGCAAAATACGAACTGCCCCGCTTGATTATTGAATATCGCGAGCTTGCGAAACTGAAAAATACTTACGTTGACACGCTGCCGAAACTCATCAATCGGCGAACCGGTCGCATTCACACCACACTCAATCAAGCGGTAGCAGCAACCGGGAGGCTGTCGTCAACGAATCCAAATTTGCAAAACATTCCCGTGCGTTCGGAGTTAGGTCGTCGCATACGCGCAGCCTTTGTCCCTTCGCCCGGATACGTTTTGATGTCGGCGGATTATTCGCAAATCGAGTTGCGCCTGTTTGCGCATCTGACAGGCGACGAGTTGATGACGGAAGCCTTTCAAAAAGGCGAAGACATTCATGCCAAGACGGCGCGTGAAGTTTTCGGTGCCAAAACCAAAACCGAAGAGCACGACTTGCGTCGCCTGGCAAAGATCGTCAACTTCGCCATTCCTTACGCGGTCGCGGCGTTTGGCTTGGCGCAACGCACGACGCTATCGCGCGCCGAAGCCAAAAAAGCGATTGACGATTACTACGCCACCTATACGGGCGTACGGCGTTATATGGAAGAGACGCCCGAAAAAGTGCGCGAGACCGGTTTCGTCAAAAGCATATTCGGGCGCATACGCCCCATACCTGAAATCAACAATCGCAATCACGCGCTCAGGGCGCGCGCCGAACGAGAAGCCATCAATGCGCCGCTGCAAGCCTCTGCTGCTGACTTGATGAAGATGGCTATGCTGAAGGTTCACGACCGTTTAGAGCGCGAAGGCTTGAAGTCGCAAGTCATCTTGCAAGTTCACGACGAGTTGTTGTTAGAGGTGCCGGAAAACGAAATTGAAGCGACGCGCAAAGTCGTCCGCCAGGAGATGGAATCGGTGCACGAATTGAGCGTGCCGCTTATTGTTGATGTCAGCGAAGGCAAAAACTGGATGGACGCCAAACCGTAACAGGGTTGATTAACCAGTTGCCTTTTGAAGCTGCGACAAAAGTTGCAGGTGATGGCATATGAGTATAAATTCCCAGCGGATTGATGCGGATGCGGGGGATGGGGACGGATCATCCGTTGGTATCGGCTGAATCCGTTGCATCCGCTGGGAATTCGTATTCAAAAATAAACTGATTCGTCTTCGCCAGATTTTTCAAACGCTACGATTTCACACTGCTTGATCTAGGCTGGAGCATAAATATTCGCTTCACCGAAAAGTTTACGAAGGAGGGAAAAGATGAATAAGAGGAA
>JANMSG010000243.1:0-3120 GCA_031389065.1 Acidobacteriota bacterium
CAGATGCAAAAACGTGGTCGCTGGAGCAAGCTTATACTTATTGCGAAAGTCTCGCGCTGTCGCATTATGAAAATTTCCCTGTAGGCTCTGTGCTGGTGCCAAAACATCTGCGGAAATATTTTTATTCGATTTACGCATTCGCCAGAACGTCGGACGATTTCGCGGATGAAGGCTACGACGAAGGCTACAGCGAACAAGAGCGGCTTGAACTTTTAGAGGAATGGCGAGTGATGCTGCAAGAATCTTTTGCCAATCGCGCCACTCATCCGGTCTTCGTGGCGCTTGCGGATACGCAAGCGAAATTCAATTTGCCTAGGAGCCTTTTTGACGATCTGCTTTCGGCTTTTGGTCAGGATGTAGTCAAACATCGCTACGAAAATTTTGCCGAGTTGCATGATTATTGTCGCCGTTCTGCCAATCCGATTGGACGTTTGATATTGCTGCTGTTCGGTTATCAAGATGAAAAAATGCTCCGTCAATCGGATTGTATTTGCACGGCTCTGCAACTGGCGAATCACTGGCAGGACATTGCGCTTGATTTACAAAAAGACCGTGTTTATTTACCCGAAGAAGATTTGCATAAATTCGGGGTGAGCCTTGATTCTCTAGTTGAAAAAAATGTTTCACACGAATTTCAAAATCTCATGAAGTTTGAAATCGCTCGCGCGCGTCACCTCTTCGCCAGCGGAAAACCTTTATGCTCGGCGGTCAGCGGCAGACTCGGCATTGAACTGAGAATCGTCTGGTTAGGCGGCTCGCGCATTCTCGATTCTCTGGAAGAAAACGCTTATGACGTATTCACAAGGCGACCGGTGATCACGAAAAAAGACAGGCTATTGATTTTGCTGAAAGCTTTGCGAAAGGGGGCGTTTCGTCTTTATTAATGGCTGCCGACTCTGCAATCTCTCGTGTTCTAAACGCACCGAAGCGCTTGCGAAAAGCTTTCGGCTCGAACTTTTACTACTCTTTTCTTTTCTTGCCCGCGGCAAAACGCAAAGCCATAACAACGGTGTATAGCTTTGCCCGCATACTTGACGACATCGTTGATAGCGACCACTCAGGACGCGACCCCGAAGCGGAACTTCAATACTGGCGTGACGAGATTGAATATTGCTATCTGGGACAAGCTGACACCTCGATTGGCGAGGAGTTGATGGTGACCATTGATGAATTCGATATACCCAAACAACCTTTCATGGATTTGATTGAAGGGATGGAGATGGATTTGAAATGGTCCAGCTATCAAACATTTTCTGATTTGCGGGAGTATTGCTATCGCGCAGCTTCAGCCGTAGGACTGATTTGCATAGAGATTTTCGGCTATGATTCGCCTGGCACACGCGAATACGCTGTGAATTTAGGGTTGGCGCTGCAACTGACGAACATCTTGCGCGATATGCAGGAAGACGCAGCGCGCGGAAGAATCTATATACCGATTGAAGACCTCGAACGCTTCGGTTATTCCGAACAGGATGTGAAAGCAAATCTCTACAACACTCCTTTCATCGAGTTGATGAAGTATCAATGCAAACGCGCCAATTATTATTTTGAACGCGCCGCCGCCACGCTCCCCGAACAAGATCGCCCATCCCTGGTTGCCGCAGAAATTATGGGCGCAATTTATCATGAGTTGCTCAATAAAATTCAAGAGGTGCAGTTCGACGTTTATCGCAATCGCGTCTCCGTTTCCAAGATGCGGCGTATGAAAATAGCTTTGAATGTATGGTTCAAATCGAGGTTCGGGAAATAGATTTTTGCGGAGCGCGCAGGCTGCGTGCCTGCATAATCAACAGGCAGACAAGTAGCCTGCGGTTCCGCTATATAGAGGCATCAATTTGTCGAAGCGCGTGATCATTATCGGCGGAGGGTTTGCCGGTCTAACGGCAGGCGTTGAACTCAGTGAGCGAGGGTTTAAAGTCACGCTACTGGAACGTCGCAATCATCTTGGTGGCCGCGCCTATTCCTTCCTAGACCCGATAACCGGTGACACGGTTGATAACGGGCAACACCTGTTTATGGGTTGTTATTTCCACACTCTTGATTTTCTGAAAAAGATCGGCTGCCTCGAAAAACTCAAATTTCAAGAGCGCACCCGGATTGATTTTCTCGACGCAAAAAACGGACTTGATTCGTTTGAATGCCCTGCGCTTCCTGCGCCACTTCATGTTTTAGCAGGCTTATTAAAATTAAAAGGTTTGACGGTTGGCGACAAACTCCGCGCCTTCAATTTGGGCAGCACACTGCGCGGCAAAGCACAAACCAACGGTTCAATGACGGTTTCCGATTGGTTAAAAAAGCTCAAGCAATCCAACAATATCAACGAGCGATTCTGGCATCCGATGGTCGTCGCTACGTTGAATGAAAGCCCTGAGCTAGCCTCTGCACAAATGTTGATTAAAGTTTTGCAAGAAGCATTCGGCGGCGGGCGCGAAGCATCCGCGATAGGCATTTCTACAGTTGGATTAAGCGATCTCTACACTGCCAACGCAAAAGAATTTATCGAATCGCATGGCGGCGAGATTCGCACATTCGCGCACGTCAACAAAATTGTAGTGGAGGGCGGCAAAGTCACTGCTGTTGAATTAAAAAGCGGCGAAAGACTCCAAGCCGATTATGTCATCAGTACCACGCCGCCCAATGTTTTGCGTGAATTACTTGATGAACAGTTACTCGAAAAAAAATTCAGTGATCTTGCAAAGCTGAAATCATCAGCAATCGTGTCCATCAATCTGTGGTTCGATAGACCAGTGACCGACCGCCAGTTTATAGGATTGATCGGCACAGAGATTCAATGGCTGTTCAACAAAGACTCGATTTCTCTGAAGAGTAAAAAATCCAATCACCTCGCCTTGGTTATCAGCGCGGCAAACCAATATGTAAACCTGACAAAGCATCAACTTGTTGAATTGGCTTTACGGGATTTGCACAAGCTTATCCCGCAAAGCCTCGAGGCAAAATTAGTACACAGCACAATCGTCAAAGAGCGCGACGCGACGATTTCTCACACCGTTGAATCTGACACCCTCAGACCTTATGCGCAAACCTCAATTGCAAATTTTATTCTAGCTGGTGATTGGACCAACACAGGGCTTCCGGCAACCATTGAGAGCGCCGTTTTGA
>JANMSG010000252.1:0-6096 GCA_031389065.1 Acidobacteriota bacterium
TTGTAGTCCGTCTTGCCTGCAAAAGTTTCGCGCCAACCCTGAGGCTTTTGTAAAGCCCCCATCACTGAAACACGAGACGGTGACGCCACATCATCCGCCCGTGCAGAATACTGCGGTTCAAAAAACGCCTCCCCAACCGACGCATACACAGACGCAATCTGCGGCATACACTTGTCCGATGCACCCGGAAATCCGTCAGTCAACTCCTGGCTCGTGCCCAAAATGCGGGATGGCGCTTGAACCAGTTACACCGACGATATCATCCACCAAAATAGAATACACCTGCCCGATGCATCCGGAGATCGTCAGGGATAAACCCGGCTCGTGCCCAATCTGCGGAATGGCTCTGGAGCCACGTGTCATTACTCTGGCTGACGATGATAATACAGAGCTAAAAGACATGACGCGCCGTTTCTGGATCAGTCTTATCTTAACTGCTCCGGTGTTGATTCTAGCGATGTCGGACTTGATACCCGGACAGCCGCTACAGCATGCGCTCTCGATGAGAGTAATCAACTGGATTCAGTTCGTACTGGCAACGCCTGTGGTCTTGTGGGGAGGGAAGCCATTTTTCGAGCGCGGCTGGGCATCAATCATCAATCGCAGTTTGAATATGTTCACCTTGATAGCGATTGGCACAGGAACGGCTTACCTGTTTAGCGTCATTGCGCTCTTTTTTCCACACCTCTTTCCGGCTTCCTTTCGCGGCCACGGCGGCGAAGTGGGACTCTATTTTGAAGCCGCAGCAGTCATTACCACGCTGGTGCTACTTGGGCAGGTCCTGGAATTGCGAGCCAGAAGTCAGACCAGCAGCGCCATCAAGATGTTACTTGGACTTGCGCCCAAGACCGCGCGCGTAATTCATGCCGACGGCAGCGAAGAAGATGTGCCACTCGAGCAGGTAAATGTAGGAGATAAGCTGCGCGTACGCCCCGGCGAAAAGGTGCCCGTTGATGGTGTGGTCCTTGAAGGCAAAACTTCCATTGATGAATCAATGATTACGGGTGAACCAATCCCTGTTGAAAAGACGGCTGGTAGTAAAGTGACCGGCGGCACTGTTAACGCTACCGGAAGCCTCATCATGCGCGCCGAACGGGTTGGCAGCGATACTTTGCTGGCTCAGATCGTTCGGCTCGTAGGTGAAGCACAACGCAGCCGCGCGCCAATTCAGCGGCTCGCAGATATTGTCTCTTCCTACTTCGTACCAATTGTGGTGGTCATTGCGATTGTCACCTTTATTGTGTGGAGCCTGATTGGACCAGAGCCGCGTCTTGCCTACGGGCTGGTCAATGCGGTTGCGGTTTTAATCATCGCCTGTCCGTGCGCGCTAGGCCTTGCAACGCCTATGTCAATTATGGTCGGCACGGGTCGCGGCGCAACGGCAGGCGTGTTGATTAAGAACGCCGAAGCCTTAGAGATTATGGAGAAGGTCAACACCCTCGTTGTCGATAAAACCGGAACTTTAACCGAGGGCAAGCCGCGCCTTTTTTCAGTAGTCTCAGTAGATCAGTTAAGCGAAGACGAACTTCTGAAGTTCGCTGCAAGCCTTGAAAGAAGCAGTGAGCATCCACTGGCTGCCGCCATTGTGTCGGGAGCGCAAGAGAAAAAACTAGAGCTATCCGATGTTCAAGATTTCGATTCGATCACTGGGAAAGGAGTGGTCGGGCAAGTCAATGGAAGCAGCGTCGCGCTTGGCAATCGCGCATTGCTGGAGCAGTTACAAATAGCACTTGATCCAAAGATTGAGGCACAGGCTGATACTCTGCGCAAGGAGGGTCAGACCGTTATGTTTGTCGCTGTCGAGAATAGACTGTCTGGATTGGTAGGCGTAGCGGACCCGATTAAAGAGTCCTCACTTGAGGCAATCAAACTCCTCCGTGAAGATGGCATAGAAGTCATCATGCTTACCGGCGACAATAAAACAACGGCTCAAGCGGTCGCCCGTCAATTAGGACTTGATAACGTAATTGCCGAGGTATTGCCCGAACAAAAGAGCGAGGTCGTGAAAAAGCTACAAGCGGAAGGCAAGATTGTGGCAATGGCTGGCGATGGCGTCAATGATGCGCCGGCGCTGGCGCAAGCGCATGTAGGCATTGCGATGGGAACAGGGACTGATGTCGCGATTGAAAGTGCATCGGTGACGCTGATAAAAGGCGATATACGCGGCATCGCCCGGGCGCGCAAACTGAGCCGGGCAACCATGCGAAACATCCGGCAAAACCTTTTCTTCGCCTTTATCTATAATGTGCTGGGCGTGCCGATTGCAGCAGGCGTGCTATACCCACTCTTCGGTCTGTTGCTCAGTCCAATGATCGCAAGCGCGGCAATGACCTTCAGTTCCGTTACCGTAATCGCAAATGCTCTGCGCTTGCGCTCGGTAGATTTGTAAGCTCGAACTATTTGCCTATGGTCTACATCATTTTTTAAGTTGAAAAGTATTTCATTAAATTATGGGAGAAAATATGAAAAAAAACTTATCTATTCGTTACGGTGCTGCAATCTTAGTCTTCACCAGCATATTGGTTTTAGCTGCGGCGTGCGTTACACACAGGGGACCTGACTCCGGGAACTCCAACCATCAGGGAGCAAGCCATCATACAAACTCCTCCGGGTCCTCGGCTCCACAAATGCAGCATGGCGGGAAAGCCATGGGGGAGATGAAGAGTTCACCTGAGGCGGCAGCTGCACCCTACGATCTACAATTTATTGACACGATGAGCGCCCACCATCAAGAGGCGATCAATATGGCGAAGGTAGCACTGGAGAAAACAAGCCGCGCGGAGTTGAAAGCTTTTGCGGGGAAAATCCTAGAGGATCAGAACCGCGAAATCGCCCAGTTGAATTCCTGGCGCGGGGCGTGGTTTGCTGGCAAATCTCCCGCACTAAACATGGAGATGCCGGGAATGATGGAATCCATGAGGGGCATGGATATGGAGAAGATGAAGGCGAGCGCCGGCACGGAGTTCGATCTCATGTTTCTCGATATGATGACTCCGCACCACGAAGGGGCTTTGATAATGGCGCGAGAAGCCTTGCCTAAAGCGGAGCATCAGGAAATCAAAAAGCTGGCACAGGAGATTATCAACGCTCAGGAAGGTGAGATTAAACAGATGCAATCCTGGAAGAATGCCTGGTCGAAGAAGTAACCAACTGGAGTTCTCGCCTTTTTTAAAATGAGGTTTTCGGTTGGTCGATGACTTAAAAGGGTCTATGTCCTCTGCTACGCGGCGGAGGGAAATTAAAGGTGATCGTAGCAGTTAAAGCTGAAGCGATTGTGAGGGTTTAACTAAATCGTGAGGAGGAATTAAAAATGACAAAGCGTATTGTATTGAGCTTGGTTATGTTATTTTTTTTCACAGCGCCATCCTTCGTGTCGGCGCATGAAAAAGTGAAATTGACAGGCTATTTGGGTGATGTGATGTGCGCTACCACCCACTTCAAAGGCAGTGCCGAAGGGTTGACGAAGTTTGCTACCGAACACACGAAAGATTGTGGATTGATGGCAGAATGTGTTAAGAGCGGCTACGGCATTGTCGCAGATGGTAAGTGGTACCCGCTCGATGAAAAGGGGAATAAGCTGGCAAAAGAGCTTTTCGAGAAGACCACTAAAAACGACCACATAAAAGTGATTGTCGAGGGGATGACCCACGACGGCAAAGTACTCGTCAACAGCATCACTGAAACGAAATAATGTGAGCAGCAGATTGGTAATTGATAGTAATGAAAAGTTCGGCCAGGGCGATATGCCCTGATCGAAGCGGTTTTTCGCTTCCCCGTACGGGGAGTAAACATAAAGGAGATATGGCTATGAAGAAATATAAAAAAGCATTCACAGGGATCGTGAGGAATTTCTCTCTCTTCGCGTTGGCAATGGTAATGAGTGGGAGTTTGCTTGCATCCGTAAATGCTCAAACGGAGCAATCCAAGGACACCTCACTCGTTCAAGTTGAAACGAAATATGTCTGCATGATTAACAACCAAAAATTCGATAAAGAGCAGATTGCCATCGAAGTCCAAGGGCAGACCTATTACGGCTGCTGCGAGATGTGTAAGGAGAAGCTGAAAAAAGACAAAGCCAGTCGTTGGGCAACTGATCCTGTGAGCGGTAAAAAAGTAGACAAAGCGAAAGCAGTAATCGGTGTGGATACCGAGGGCAAGGCTTTTTATTTTGAGAGTGCTGAAAACCTGAAAAAATTCAAAGCCGACTCGGGCCATTCCGAGCATAAATCTGACGGAAAGAAGCACGGCTCGCACAACGAATAATGCGACCTGGTGTCGCGCGCGCTCACCTTGGTAAGGGGGGCGGTGGGCGCGCTACTTACTTGGGCATTGTCTATGGCTGAAAGGCTATGATGAGCCTAAAGAGGAGGCATAAATTCATGAGAGAATTTTTGAAAACGTCGTTTCTATGGCTATTTCTATTTGTAATCTTTACTTCAAGTGTAAGGGGTCAGGCCAATCAGTCTCCTGCTTTGGCGATTGAGGAACTGGATTCGCCTGCCGGCGCTACCAGTGGAGGGCCGAACCTATACACCGGTGCCGATGGGCGAGTCTACCTGAGTTGGATCGAAAAGAAGGGAGAAAAAGCTCACGCCCTGCGTTTTGCCGTGCGCGATAAGAATAGCTGGTCGGAGCCCAGGACAGTGATAGAAGCGGAGAACCTGCTCGTCAATTGGGCGGATTTTCCTTCGATGATCGCCTTAAAGGATGGCACGCTTGTAGCGCAGTGGTTATTGAAGAGCAGTCCCGATGGCCACGCTTCCGATGTCAACATCGCCCGTTCTACCGACGGCGGCAAGTCTTGGAGTAAACCCCTCACGCCGCATCGCGACAATACAAAGACCGAACATGGTTTTGTGTCTATGTTAGCTGACGCCGGTGGGCAAACATTTATGGTATGGCTTGACGGACGTAATTTTGCGGGAGACTCGCACGCTGGGCACGGACCTTCTTTAAAAGAGATGACGCTCAGGTACGCAAGTCTTGACGCTAAAGGGCAGTCATCGAAAGAAGTAATCGTTGATCCGCGAGTGTGCGAATGCTGCCAGACTTCCGCCGCGATGACAGCAGATGGCCCAATTGTCGTTTATCGCGACCGTTCTGATAAGGAGGTGCGCGACATATCATTTGTTCGATTCATCAAAGGTCGCTGGACAGAGCCTCGCACACTGCATGCGGACAACTGGGAAATAAACGGCTGTCCAGTAAATGGTCCTTCCGTATCTGCCGATGGGCGCAAAGTTGCGGTCGCATGGTTTACTGCAGTTAAAGATGCCCCGCAGGTGAAAGTTATCTTTTCAACCGATGCGGGAAAAACTTTCGGGCAACCTATTCAAGTAGATGGAGGCAGCCCTGCAGGACGTGTCGATGTCGAAGTGCTCAGTGACGGCTCCGCCCTTGTCACCTGGCTCGAGCGCGCGGCGAGCGGCGGAGAGATCAAAGTTCGGCGCGTGCGTCCGGATGGTTCGCGGGATGAAGCAAAAACATTAGCGGTTTCGGCTGCGGCGAGGGCAAGCGGCTTTCTGCGCATGACGCGCTCTGGGAGTGAGGTTATCTTTGCCTGGACGCAAACCGGCACTCCTGCCCGAGTGAAAACAGCAATCGTTAAATTTGCTACCGAGAAGTAAATAAGCTCCCGGAAGGGATTAGGTTTACGTGTTGTGAGGGCTAACTTTTTACAAAGCCCCGTACGCTCTCACAGGAATTCCGAAATCCCGCAATTGTTTAAGACCGGATGATAGTCTCAGGGTGAAGCGATGTAGAAGGCAAGGATGAAGGTTTTAGTTTTAGCTGTCGGCTCTACAGCGTCAACGGGAAAATGGCAACCGCGCCAAGCAAAAGCCCGAAACCATCGAAAAACTTTGCCAATCGATTCTCCAACTAGCCGTGCAAGGCAAACTCGTCGAGCAAGACCCAAACGACGAACCCGCATCTGTGTTGCTCGAAAAAATACGAATAAAGAAAAAACAACTCAATGGAGGGAGAAAGATAAAAATTACAGAAACCTCCATTGATTAATGAAAAGGGAAGAAGAGATTCGCTACCATTGAATTGGGTAAACGCGAAATTAGGGGATTTTGGCTGAAGTCTGGACAG
>JANMSG010000254.1:0-3569 GCA_031389065.1 Acidobacteriota bacterium
ATTGGCTGCGCAGTGTGAACAGACTGGCGGCAATCAAAGCCGTGCGTTCGTTGGCTTGCTCGAAAGGCGCGAGTTCAACGAGTCGCAAAAGCGTGATTGCCCCTTGCTCTACAGGATTGAGTTCCGCAAATGAATCCATGGCAAACCAATTGCAGGCGTTTTCCAAAATGATTGGCAAATGCTCTGCGCGGATGGCAGAAGTCTTTGCGGGAGTTTTGCGAAATTCGCCGTTGCCGGTCGGCTGATTTAATTGCAAAAGCAAATTCAAACCAAGCGTTGCCTTCGTCCCTGCGCTTTGCGCCAAATCTTCTACCATGCGAAGCGCTGCAAACAAGTCAGTCAGAGCTTTCTCTGCCAGTGATTCATCCGTTTTGTTCCGTGATTCCTCTGCTTCGCCTGATGGAAGAATTGCGCCGGATGAAATTGCAATTCCTGCCAGAACAATTTGCTGGCGCGAAATGTTTAGGCCTGCAAATGCGAGAGCGCCGTCAACGAACTCAATCCTGTAGAGCAGGCGGCAATCGCGCTTTTGCGACTCGTTGAACTCGCGCCTTTCGAGCAAGCCAACCAACGCACGGCTTTGATTGCCGCAAGTCTGTTCACACTGCGCAACCAATTACCACCGATTATTTTTAGGATCGAACAACGCGATGCTTATGTTGCGGCTTTGCAGGAAGGCTTGCGCATGAACACTCAGCCGATGGTTGAATTGGTTGCTGCCGCCGTAGAGCAGACGCTTGATGGCATGCTGAAATTTATTGCTGAAGACAGATGAGTCAGGAGAAATTTAATAATGGAACAAGCTGGAAAAACAGATTGGCTTGCTGAGGGTCAGATGACAGATGAAATTATAGAATCGGTTGTTGAACCAAAAGCCTGGGAAGGAAAAATTATCGTCGCCGTTGATGATATGTTTTTTGCGGCAAAGATTCTCAGCGCGGCTCAGAGTGTCGGCAGGCAGGTTGAACGAGTAAAGACCGAAGCGCAGCTTGTAGAGTCCGTCTCAAATCAGCCTGTCGCGCTGGTAATCATAGACTTAAACTCGCTGCTGTGGAACGCCCTTGAAGTAATTGCCTCCTTCAAATCTCAACCGACTCTTTCTGCGATTCCGATTTTAGGTTTTCTCTCGCACGTTCAAATTGATCTCAAACGCAACGCCGAACAGATGGGCTGCGATTATGTCATGGCGCGCTCGTCCTTTTCGCAGACGCTGTCGGAAATCCTGTCAGGCAAAATGCCCAAATCCTCTGCAAAAAACCGATAAAAGCGGCAAGCATGGGTATCTTGGGGAGGTGCAAACCAAGAGCGCTTCGAAACCATAGACATGAATTTTATTTGCTTCCACTACCCTTACTCCACTTATTGACTCGAGAGCGGGCATCTTGTCTAAAGCAACTTTCCTTTGAAAAGGGCAGGCGCTGATGGTTTGCGTGCGCCTACAGACTTACGAAAAGCAAATTTTGACTCGAAAACACAGAGGCTCTCTACCGGGCATTTATTTTCGTAAGTCTTTATTTTATGTAACCGTTTAATTTTCCTGCTCGTCTTTGCCCCCGAAGGATATTTAATAAGGTAAGCCTTCAAGGTTCTTTGCAAACAGGATGCGCTTCATCAGCTAGTCGGTTGGTGAAAAAGCTGAACAAAACCGAATTGGTTACGTTATTGAGGCTGTGGCTGAATCTGTAACACTCTTCTTCAGCCAAATCAGTCGAAGTTTTGTTAGACCTGCAATCTCAAGATGAGCGTGAGAATAATTTATCAACCGACGAGAGGAATGTGTGAGCAACAGCAATCAAGCTGCCGCGACGAATCCGATTATGGCGCGGAGCGAACCAGTGGACACGACCAATGATGATGCGGTGATTCAATCCATCCTTGAAGGCGATCAAGATGCCTTTGAGTTATTGGTGCGCCGATATAGTCCGCGTGTGTTTAGCATCATCGGCAGTTTTTTTCGTCGCCGCGATATGGTTGAAGACATCGCTCAAGAGGTCTTCTCCAGGTCCTATTTCTCGCTCGCAACATTCACGATCGGTCGATCGTTTGAAGCTTGGGTGGCAAAAATCGCCGTCAATGCCTGCTATGACCATCTGAGAGCGCAACGTCGTCGTTCGGAAAGTTCGGCTCCGCAATTTAGCGAGCCAGAGGACGATTGGCTCGAACTTCAGATGCTGGAAGCGGCACGCGACCGGCACGCCAGTTTTGAACGCCAACGCGAAGCCGCTGATATAGCCGAGAGGTTGCTTTCAAAGCTTGACCCTGACGACCGTATCGTTTTGGTTTTACTGGACAGAGACGGATTTTCTGTTCAGGAAATCGCTGAAATGTTAGGATGGGGGCAGTCGAAAATTAAAGTTCGCGCCTTCCGTGCAAGACGCGCGCTCCGGACGGCGATGAAACGTTTAATCCTGAGCGCAGAAAACAAACAAAAAAAAAACAAATGACAAGCAGTTTCTGTCAGTCGAGTAGCGCAATAGAATGAAGCTAACCAGGGTAAGATTAGCGATTCAACTGAAAAGGAAAAAAGTAATGAGCAGGGAAATCGAAAAAGAGATCAAGCGAGGTTGCAAAGAAGCAAAACGAGGCTTCGCACTGATGCTTGATAAGCGTATCAAAAATCAGAACGATAATTCTGTCACAACCAACGAGCAGCAAAGCCTGGAGTTTCATTTGAGCAATTGCAGTCGTTGCGCTCAGGAATATCGTCTCTTATCGCTTACGCGCACGACGCTTGAGCTGGCGGCATCGCCTGAAGTCATAGAACCTGACAAAGATTTCTTTGTCGCGCTGCGCGCAAGAATTGCTCGCGGTCCCGAAACTGTAGCGATCTCACGAAACAATACAGATGAATCCTGGGCTGCGGCATTGTGGATTACGGCGCGTCAAATGATGCCAGCCTTAGCAATGCTTTTGCTGGTCATTATTGGCGCCACCTTGCTTTGGAATCAATCACCTTCAACTGATGGTAGCGTTGAAGCGCAATATAAAGTGAGGGGGCTGACCACAGGCGATATGCTTGACAGCATCGTTGCAGAAGAAAGGATGGTTGCAGAGGAAAAGGTTAATGACAAGTAATATCAACAAAAACAAAGCTCGCTGGATTGTGCTGTCAATTTTCATCATAGGATTTGCGGCAGGCGCGCTCTCCATGAATCTCTATGAGAGCATGATGAATGCCAGTAAAGATAAACACGGCAAGCCGCAGGATTTCATCCTCAAAAAGATAGATCAACGGGTCAGCTTGAATTCGGAACAGCAGGCTCGCATCAAGGCGATTCTCAGTGAAACTTCTGAACAGTATAAGCAGATCAGAAATGATATGGACCCGAAACTCAAAGAGTTCGAGCCGCGATTTACGGAAGTGAGACGAAAATCCCGCGAACGCATACGCGCCGAACTGAGCGAAAGCCAATTGCCTGAATTTGAAAAGTTGCTTGAAGAAGAAGACAAGCGACGCGAAGAAGGTAAGCAAAATAAGTAGTCCCTAAAAATAATCTCTACTCCCGTGGAGAAGAAAACAGAATGAAGAAGGTAAGGAAACTAAAAAGAATGAAAAAAATTATATCCGT
>JANMSG010000276.1:0-4067 GCA_031389065.1 Acidobacteriota bacterium
GACAGTCTACGGTACATTTCTTTTTCTTAACCTCTATAGCTGAGCAAGTGGGGCGCTGCTGATGGAAGAAAGCTTTGAGATCGTTATAACCACATCGAATCCTTCACACCCCTCGCTATTGGTTAAGGCACAACGCTGGCAAAACGTTTCTTGAAGGCATAAGGTGGAAGGCAAATGACAAAATGATGCGATAGGAGAATTGCAAACTTCAATGATGAGGAACGAATTTTTATTCAAACGCTATCACACTCAAAACAGCAGGAAATATAATTCCGAATATATTGGAAGAAACCCTTCAATCGAACTATAGAATAAGTGTCTCAATAAACGCAGAAGCTCAAGATGTACCCTAAATAGGGGCTATTGGTTTACGTTGCAAACTGAATTCTCGTATGCTAGGTTGAGTCTGCAGATTTTTAATGTCCTATGTATTTTGAGCAGACGTGGATTAGTTAGGCATCTGCGATTCTTAGTAGGTTATCGTTACTCATTTTCCGACAAGCCCACTGTACAAACCTATAGAAGAATTGCCAGTTCAAACAGTTAATAAAACAGTTTAAGAACTGAACGGCTCCCCCTTGTCTAGCTTGATGAAACGAGGAGGTAGGTGAGCCAATGGCTCTTGAATTGAGTTTGATTCGAGAAATAGTGACAGATCCTCACGCTCTGAATAATTCGCCCTCACCGGAATCACCTCTCGCAGGATGGTTGCGTATGCAACGATCCCTTGCCGAAAAAACCGATGTGGCGCTCCTGACGCTTGCTGATGATAAAGAGGTTATCGGGCAAATAGAAAACGACAATAGCATATGCAAAGCGATGTGGCCTTCAAAAGAGTATGGCAGTCTTTGCGATGCCGATTGCGGCAATGCCTATCAACGGGCTGTGAGCGCCGACGAAACGATTGATTATCGCTGCCACGCGGGTTTGCAATGCTTTGCAAGCCCTGTCCCAAGAGACGGCAGAACGCTGGTGGTTTTGGGAGGCCGGGCATTTATTTCTACAAAGGATTATTCGGAATTCTTGCGCCGATACAATGATTTCAAAGCAGTGGAGACCGGCGAGTGTTTGCAAAACCTTAAGTTTATGGATGCTCGCGAAGTGCGAGAGGCTACGGAGCTTGTCACCTCAACCGCAGGTTATCATTTTCACAGTTCGATGACCAAAGTCTCACCGCTGACTTTTGAGTCTGAGTCAACCCCAGACCTGCTGGGCGCGCATCTGGAAATCATAAGACTTTCTGACGAGTTGGAAAGCAAGACTCGTTCGATGTATCAATTCCAGGAATTTTTGAGCGTCATAGCTCATAGCCTGGACACCGAAAAAGTTTACTCGGAAGTGCTTTCTAAATTCAGTGACATCATGAAAACCGAATGCAGTTCGCTGATGGTTCTCCATGAAGAATCAGACGAGCTAGCCCTGGAAGCGGCTGTGGGAGCCAGTTTCGAGGAATCGAATAAAATTCGCGTGAAGATGGGAGATGGTATATCGGGCTCGGTTATGGCTAGCGGCTCGCCTATGCTTGTGCGAAATGTTGACACCGACAGGCGCGTCAAGGGGCAACGTCATGGGCATTACAAAACGAAATCTTTTATCAGCTATCCCATCACGCTGGGGACAAAGAAACTCGGGGTTATAAACCTGACGGACCGAAAAGGCGGCGCTTCGTATGAGAGCCAGGACCTTTCGCTTCTGGAGATGATGGCTCCACAACTGGCGCTGATCATTGATCGAACGGAATGGTTCAAAAAAGCGGAGCAGTATCAGCAGATGTCTTTAACCGATCCACTAACCGGATTGCCGAATCGTCGGTATCTGGAAGAGCGATTGTTTGAAGAAGTCGAACGCTCGAAACGTCACGGTACGCCGGTCTGTTTCATGTTGATTGATATTGACCATTTTAAAAAATACAACGACATTTACGGACATACCAATGCCGACCTCGTGTTGATGAAGACGGCTGTGATTTTGCGCCGCTCGGTTCGCGCCATTGATATGCCTGCACGTTACGCGGGTGATGAATTCTGCATCATCCTGCCAGAAACCGATATTCGAGCCGCGTCTTTTATCGCAGAGCGTTTGTGCAGAGAGGTCCGGCAAACCGAGTTTCATTCGGAGCTGGGGGAATCGATGAACCGGGTCACGCTCAGCATAGGGGTTTCGTCCTTTGGCAGCCAACGACAAACGCCGCACTCGATTATAGAGACGGCAGACCGCGCGCTCTATCAGGCAAAAACCCTCGGTCGCAATCGCGTGGCAATTTTTGAGGGAGCCAACAGGGAGTAACGGCGCATTCGTCATTTCCTTTTTTCCATGAAGAGAGCAAACACCATGCAGGTTTTGAGTCGCCTTTCAAATGAAGAATTTTTTAACCGCGAGGTTGAAACAGAGCGGCTATACGCTCTCGCGCTCAGATGTAAAATTGCTCAATCTCAAAACGAATCTTCGCCGGTTCAAGATCTTGATGGAGGGCAAAACGAACGCTGCACTCGCCGCCACTCAAACGCACTGTTGCTGGGCGCACCTCGCATTGGCAAAACCGAAATTCTCAGAAAGACTTTCGACAGACTGTTTTATGATAATGACGATTTAGCTCCGATTTATTTCGCTTTTCGCTCGCATAATGTAACCCCCGAGCGTTTTGCGAAAGATTACTTCTGTCAATTTCTGGCGCAATTCCTGGCTTTTCGCCGCCATAACGCGAAGTTGATCGCGCTTGCTGATGAGCCTGTCGCAACGCTGGCGCAAAATGCCTCTCCGGATGATTATCTCTGGGTGCGAAATCTGGTGGATGTTTTCACCAATGCTTCACAATCCGGCGATTTGCAAGCTCTTGTGCGTTGCGCATTCACTGCGCCGGTCATTGCCGCCTCACATACAAAAGTTGTGCCCTTCATCATGCTGGACAATTTTCATCTGCTCGCCGATACCAATAGCCCAGGGCGCGAAGAAACGCCTGGCAATAATCTGGCGGATTTACACGTCGAATTTCTCAGAGCGTTCACCTTGCAAGGGAACTCTACGATTCATACAGACACAGACTTTGCTGTCGCTCCGGCTTATGTGCTCTGTGGTTTGCGTCGTTTGATAACCGAGATGTTGCCGTCCGATGAAGGCGTTTTCGATAAGCTGGAGTTGATTCGTTTAGAGCCGTTGGCGGAAGAACCGCTTGAACAAATGATTCGCGCAACAGCCTCAAATCTAGGTGTTGAGCTTAGCGATTCGACAACCGAGCTGATGATTCAACAACTCAACAGAGATATTTTCTATACGCGCGCTCTGCTGGACGCCGCCGCTACGAATCATTCGAAGTTGAAATCGTTCATGGAGTTCGAGCGACTTTACACGGAAGAGGTTTTGAGGGGGCGCATAGGGCATTACCTGGATGCTGTGTTGCGCGATGTAGCCACTGATTCGCGTTTGTGCCGCGCCGCCATTGAAGCTCTGGTTTTAGTCATTGAATCAAATACAGCCGTACCGATTGATGCAGTTGTCGAGCGCATGAGCGCCTTTACCAACGACGCTGAAAATTTGCTCTCGCGTATGCACACCAGGGAACTTGTCGAAATCAGTTTCGGCTTCGTACAGGCGTCTGGCGACACAGTGCTTGCCGATTATGTTCGCGTCCGCTATCGCAACGAAATTGCAGGCGCGCGCAAACCGCTGGCGGGTGAAGAATTGCTGAGCGAAAAACTCAAGCATTCATACAAGCTGATGATGTCGCGCTACAATCGTAGCGTCGAAGTCCAGTTGATAGAATTACTCTCGCGTTATGATTTTCAAGCCGTGCCTTCCTCTTTGCTCGATGATGAGGCTTATGAAAAACTCTATCGCGGTTTGAGCCGCGTTCAAGTGAGACAGACTTTAGAGGATGACAGTGCCCGTGTTCGTTTGCCGCAAATCGTCCTTGTTGATGATCTGGGCGCGGGCGTTTTGCCAACGGCGAGTTGGCGTATGTTTGCCGCCAAAGGTTTCGAGGGTGGTATCTACAGCGAAGCTAATATACAGGGATAACCATCGTGTACCTTTAACTGCAGTTCGCCAAAAATTTCATAAATTGGAATTCC
>JANMSG010000282.1:0-3667 GCA_031389065.1 Acidobacteriota bacterium
GTCATTCGATAGCCCAGCGCATCGCGCTGGGTGAATCCGCCGAGTAAGTCCCAAGCCCTGAAAGGGCGAAACACCTAATTTCGCCCTTTCAGGGCTTGGAAAAACCATCGAATTGGTGACCCAGCGCGATGCGCTGGGCTATCGAATGACGCTCTTTCAGAGCTAAATCAATCTGATAAATAAAATGTGTCCAGACTTCAGAACCAGCTACTGGAAATTCCTTAAAAATATTGCTTGAGCCGATTCTCTTTCCTTTTCCGCATGGAGTCATGAAAGCGATCTAACACTTGGCAAATCTATCTGGCAGGATTCGCCAAGTGTTGGCTTTCGATTGTTGATTCAATGGAGGAAGAAAGCTTGAAAAAAAATCTATTTATCGCGCTTGTCGTTCTATTTTTTATTTCGCCAAGCAGTTTGGCGCAGGTTTCACCGGACGATTTTCTTTTACATTTTGACGGCAGTTTGAACAGTTCGCTGGGCGAGCCGCCGACGCAATCCTCAAGAATAAGGTTTGAAGAAGGGATTAATAATCAAGGCGCATTCCTGAGCCCTCTCAGCCAGTTGCAATACAGCAGCCAGGGCAAAATCAATCCCACGCAAGGCACCATAGAGATGTGGGTCAAGCCGAATTGGAACAGTAACGACGGGCTTTCTCATCCCTTCTTTACGATGGCCGATGACATATTAATTTATAAAAGTACGAGCAACCATCTCCTAGGCTATCTGCGAGATGCGGAAGGTTATTTACACGGTATTTCTTACAACTTCCCGCAAGTGTGGACCGCAGGAGAGTGGCATCACATAGCAATAAGCTGGAATCTGCCAGGTACATTCAAACTTTATATAGATGGCTATGAGGTAAGGACGCGAGAAATGTCTTCGCGAGCTTTGTATCAACCTATTTTTGAGACCATCTCCATCGGTCGCTGGCGCGATATTTATACGGCAGACGCGGTGATTGACGAATTGCGCGTAAGCCGAAGGGCGCGCACCGCCAAAGAAATAGCCGCAAGCTTTGCCACACCGTTGCAGATCAGCAGCTTGCGATTGGAAACCGATCTGGTGGAGATGTTTCGAGACTGGAATATCTCCAAACATTTAATTGCCGAGACGCAAATCGGCACCGTCAAAATACCTCTGGCGGCAGCCGTTACCGAGAGCCGCAATCCTGAAATTGCCATCGTTACCCAGGAGGGGCGTATTCAAGCGCTGGCTCCAGGAAGAACAACAATTCGTGCTGCGGTCAATGAAGCGACGGCAAGATTTACGGTTAGTGTTCGCACACCTGCCAGAGAGCCTGAGATTGATGTGCTTCCGAAATACTTGCAGGAGCCAGCCGAGGATTGCCTCTACATAATTCCTCTGGTGATGATTAAGTATCTGCCGACGCGAGACGGCGTGAATGTTGACAGCGAAGTTTCCAATTATACTGGAACCCTCGATGGACTCAATAACCGGCTGATGCAGGATGCGATAAGAACGAAATTCATGCTTGAAGAGGGGAGCCGTTTTCACGGCTACAAAGACGCGCTTGCCAAATCTTCAATTGGCTACCGAGTCGTTGCCAGCATCACCATCTATGAAGACACGCCGCCGGGCTTTCGGACCCCAACGCCGGATCTCTATTTTCCTGATTACAACCTGATACTGAATCGACTCGGCGCGGAAAGCTTTGTCAGTAAAAAGGGCGTGAAAGAATTCTGGTTATGGACGTATCATCACGGCAACATCGCACCGGTTGAATCGAATATGTCTTCGCCGACGACAGGCGATATTTCCAACAGCTATCGCTACCCGGATGATATGCCGATTTATGACAGAACTTATACCCTTTACAACTATAACTTCACACGCACTGCGAATGAAAACGTCCACAATCATGGACATCAACTCGAAGCGCTTCTCAGTCATGTGAACCGGCTCCAAGATGGCAACACCCATCTATTCTGGAGAAAGTTTGTTGGCAAAGACGAGAATAACAATCACCTCACAGGGCGTTGCGGCTGGACGCATATGCCGCCCAATACGACGACTAATTATGACTATGGCAATCTGACTCTGGTGCCGAGCGACATAGAGAGCTGGACACCGGAAGGTTTCGGCAGTCGCCAACTGGTCAATGCTGCGACCTGGCGCGACCAAGCCTACATTTGGCCAGAGGGAACACGACCCGCAGAACTGACACAACCTCATTGGTACATCTACTGGATGCAGAATATGCCCGGCAGAGACAATCGCATTCCTTATCTGGATACCACCATGACCAATTGGTGGGCTTTTACGGGCGCTTGGGATGAAAGCATCAAGTCGCGATTGGGTTTGTACGGCAATCCTTTCTCTCTGCAAAATCGCTTTGCTTCTTCTGCGATAAATCAAGGATTTCGCGATCCATTCAAAATACCTGAAGATGAGCCGCTTTTCTGCGCTTTTCCGCATGAGTAAATGAATGCGTCACCGCACTTCAAAGAACACATAAACAATTTTGAGAATGAGGAGGATGATTTTATGAATATCTTAGCCAATCTAAAAATGAATTTGCAAAACCACAAAGCGCAGCAGCGCTCAAGACTTTTACGCAGTACGCGACGGTGTGCCGTTGCGCTCATTGCATTGGCGATACTTGCGCCTTGTTTACACGGCAGCAGGGAAGTATCGGCAAGCGATTTCAACCTTCACATCAAAGACGATAAGACGGGCGACAGCTTTTTTATCAATGCCTTGACGGGTGATTATCTGCTTTTCAAAGGTGCGAAACGTAGCTTTCTTGCAGGGCGTGGCAAGCTGACGATTAGCGATTGCCTCATAGAGTTACGCGACAGTGGAGCCAGCGCAAAGCGACCAGACCGCGACGTTTATGTCACCTACAACCTGTGCGAGGCAACGGCGAAAGCCGAAGGGCAGGTCTTTGCTACCGGCGAATCGTTTGCTCTGAGTGACAGTCAGACGACGGACAATGAGCCAAGCGAGGGAAGCGCAAGAGTAGATGACGCAGAGGGCGAAATTACCGAGCCGAATGGAAACAGAAGATTCGACCCAGAGTGCATGCAGGATGATGTGCAGAGCTACTTACAGCTAAATTTTGAAATTGCTTCGCAAAGGAGCGCCTATCTGTTTGCAGATAGACAAAAAAATATGTTTGTGAAAGGCGAAGGCGCTGTCGTCGTGAATGGATGCAAGATGACCCTCACTGATTCGGGTCCAGACCCGAAACGCCCGGATTATCGAGTCATTCTTGAATATAATCACTGCACCTTCGTAGCCAACGCGATCATCTGGGTTGCTGCAACCGGAAGAACCTACACGCTTCACGATAGCGATATACGCAATAGCAACAATTGCTTATTTTGAGAGACGGATTCTTGCTTCAGCGCTTTGCGAGCGTCAAGAGCCAAGGAAAGTTTTTGTTACACCTTGACAGCTGATTGATGAGGATATTGCCGGGCAATAGAGGACATTCTGCGAAATGCCCTCTATTGCATCTCGATAGATCCGAACTTTATCAGCAAGGAAATCTCATGAAAATCAAGCAATCGGTAGCGCTTCGAATCGTTATGCTTCTCTCTTTAATCTTGACCCTGACTCTGCTTTCGAGTCGGATGAAAGCCGACACCGGAATGTGTGGCGGAGTGACGGTCACCCTGCCATTTAATGATGTGATGGCGAGTGG
>JANMSG010000287.1:0-6640 GCA_031389065.1 Acidobacteriota bacterium
CGCGGGCTCGTGAAATCGGCCCGACTTGCCCACCCCGCGCTGACGCACGGGGCTCTATGCTGTCGCCTGCTCCGCAGGCTCAAGTTGTACGTTTAATTAATCAAAGAACATAAGCACACGGCTAAAATCAAAATGTCGCTACGCGACAAAGAGAAATGTTGCAAATGCAGATGTTTTTATTTGCACAAGCTTCATATAAATTACATCGTTGTCACTTGCTCGTTTGTTCGCTTATCGGGTCGCGTGAACCAGTAAGCCCAGGCGATGAAAAGAGCTTGAAACGGCAATCTTACCAACAACGCGATAGGGCTTACGTCAGGAAATCGCTCAGGGTTCATCGCCATATAAATATTTGCGGGAAAGACGGCAATCAATAAAACGATGATTGCCCAAGCCGCGAGTTTGGTCAAGCGCGGTATTAAAAGGCATATGCCTAAAACAATCTCGAAGCCGCCGCTCAGATAATTGAGCGCCACGTGCCAGGGCAGATACGGTGGCATCATCTTCAAATAGAAATCGGGATCGCGAAAATGATTGATCCCCGCAAGCACGAACAAGATAGCCAATAAATATTTCAGTACAGCTTTGAGAATTTTCACTTTTGCTTTTCAATAATTTCGCGGATGAATTTCAAGTTGATTGCCATATCGCCTTCTATGGAGCCGCTCGGAGAACTGGTTTCAAGTTGCGCCCACTTATCGAAACCGATTTCAGCCAGTACATCAATCACCGCGGGAAAATCAATCTTTCCTTTGCCCAGATAGTTGGGATTGTCTTTTAAGTGAACTTCACAGATGCGACTGCGCCCGAGCCAGCGAATCTCTTCGACAACATTGAAGCCGTTACCCGTGGAATTGCCAACGTCGTAATAGGTCAAGACGGCGGGCGATTTTGAGCGCTCCATGATGCGCACATTGTCTTTGGCGGAAATGGTGTCTTCGAGCCCAAGTATGATTTTCGCTTTCTCTGCCTGCGGCGCAACTTCGCGCAGGGCATCGCCAACATAATCCATTTCGGCTTCGGTTTTTAATGCCATCTTGCCGAAAAATGGCAGCAAGACGACTTTTACGCCCAGAGCTTTGGCAATTGGAATTGACTCGGCAACCCAACGCTGACCTAAAGGGTCAGACTTTAAACCGTTGCGATGCAGGATCTCTAAACAAAGCGAGGCAATCGGCAACCCGACTTTCTTGGCTTCCTGCAAGTAAGTCTTTTGCAATTCGGGATCACTCAGAGGCAGTTTGTCAGTGCCTTTGCCTATGCTGACCTGCACGCCGTCAAAGCCCAACTTTTTCGCCAGCGCGAGGGCTTCAAGCTTGGCTTCCTGCTTGAGGTTCCAATCGGTAACCCCGACTTTGAACTTCACGCCTTTGCTTGCAGCGTATGAAAAAAGTTGTTGATTTTGTGACAGCGTAACCGCCGCTAGACTGGTTGCACCAATTTGAATAAATCCGCGCCGCGTGATCTTCATTGCTTTTCTCCTCGTGTCTGAATTTCGACAATTTTTATAACGGATTTCCTTTTATTGTGCGAGGTGAAATCTGCAAAAATAGCATATGGTTTTTATCTGGCATAAGGCAGGCAGGGAAATTGTCGCGCGAGGATTGTAAAATTTGCTTATGAAATATATGAACTAGCATACAGCCAAAATCGTTACGGAGATCATCGTAAAATTAGATCGTTAAATTTATTGATGCGGTCACGAGCTTATTTACAAGCTTCAGAAAGGATATTTGGTATGAGATTAAAAGCAATAGCGCTCAGTATCATGGTAATGCTGGCGTTGGCATCAAGCGGCTTGGTCCCTGCTTCTGGTGAAGCGAATGCTCTGAGCAAAAAACAAATCAAGAAAAAACCGGGCGAAAACTCTAAGGGTTCGACTCCTTACCTGCCTGGCAAAAAGTCAAATACAAAAACTATGGAATCGCAAAGCAATACAAAAGTTGACCCTCGCTTAGTGGCAGCCGACACCAGGTTCGGTTTCAAACTCTATGCGGAACTTGCCAAACAGGGCGCGGGTAAAAACATTTTCATTTCGCCTGCCAGCATAGCCATCGCACTGGCTATGACCTACAACGGCGCAGAAGGCGAAACCAAACAAGCGATGATGCGGGCGCTTGAATTGCAAGGTCTGACGCTTGCGGATGTCAACACCGCCAACGCGCAACTCAAAGCCGCGCTCGAAACGGCCGACCCGAAAGTGAAACTCGAAATCGCCAATTCATTGTGGGCCAGACAGGGTGTGCAATTTCAATCGCAATTCGTTACGGCGAACAAGGATTTTTACAAAGCAGAAGTTGCGGAATTGGACTTTAATAAATCGAGCGCCATTGCCACTATCAACGCCTGGGTCAGCAAGAGCACACACGGCAAGATAGATAAAATCGTTGACCAGATCAGCCAGGACACGCTGCTGTTTTTAATCAACGCGATTTACTTCAAAGGTTCCTGGAGCGAGAAATTCGATGCCGCTCGTACGAAAGAAGAAAACTTTACTCTCGCTGATGGCAAACAGACGAAACATCCATTGATGTCGCAATCAGGGAGCTATGCCTATTTTGAAAGCGATAAGTTTCAAGCCGTCGCTTTGCCTTACGGCGACAAGCGCGTCAATATGTATGTCTTCTTGCCAAAGGAAAGCTCTTCACTTGCAGATTTCCACCAAGCGCTGAGCGCGCAAAGTTGGACGGATTGGATGTCGCGTTTTGCTCAGATGAGAGGCGACATCTCTTTGCCGCGCTTTAAAGTCGAGTACGAGACCAGTTTGAAACGTACACTCTCAACATTAGGCATGGGAGCGGCATTTGACGAAAACGCAGATTTTTCAGCGATGTTGAAACCGCCGACCAGAGCCTATATCAGCGAAGTCAAACACAAAGCCTTCGCAGAAGTGAACGAAGAGGGAACGGAAGCGGCGGCAGTAACTTCCGTAGAAATAAGGACGACATCACTGGGACCGCCGCCACAGACTTTTCGCATGGTGGTTGACCGATCCTTCTTCTTTGCGATACGCGACCATCAAACAGGCGCGGTGTTGTTTATGGGTTCGATTGCACAGCCAAAATAAAATATGCTGACCACGCCGCACGGTTTCTGTATGGGTTTAGCGAATCCTGACAGAGTAAGGTAAGCCGTCAGCAGCGGGCGTTCAGAGCGTCTTGAGGAAGTGTGTTTCGCCGTGAAGCGGCGATGAGAAGGTAGCCAGAGATGAAACCTCTGGAATCTTCAAAACGCCCGCGTTTTATTTACTCCATTAAAGCTTTTACCTCAACCGCTACTTGCTTGATGAAATCTCTGTTCTTCAATAAGTCTTCTTGGTCGGTAATCGCGCCATCAATGAATTTTCTCAGCACGTTGTTGATTTGAGTTTGATATTTGGCTGCGTTCGGCGATTGCGATTGCGCTTTGAAGAATTCAATAATGTCCTCATCGAGCATGATGTTGACACGAACCTTTGCGGCTTTTTTAAGTACGTTAGCTTGCTTCACCTCTGCTTTGAATTCAGGATGCCTCTCAAGGAAACCGCCGCGTCGCCCTTTATATTTACCTGGCTTAATTGCCTCGCCAGGCGACACGCCCATCGCGAGTTGTTCTTGATAGTCCTGTTCTGTGTATTCCAAAACCACATCTTTAGCCCTTTTCTTCGTATTGTTTCTTTTCATTTGTTGTTGCCCTTCTTGCCGAGATGATGCGAATTACATCACCTTCGACCTCTGTGTAAATTATCAGTTGCCACGTGCTTTAGCTCGTGGACAGGCAATTTAATTATGGCAAGGCTTTAGCCGAATCCAAGAGAAAAAGCCCAGTCAAAATAGCTTTAGCTAAAGCTGATTTGGAAGTGGTTCTTAATCAATTTGGCTAAAGCCGGGAATTTCAAGATTAAGCGTTCCACGCGCTAAAGCACGTGGCAATTTATAGAAAAGCACATGGCAATTTTATTACACGCTAAACACATAAGAAGCGGGTGATAGATAATTTGTGTAAAATCTATCACCCGCTTCGCGGGCTCTTTTTCTTGCTCTACTTTTTGCAGAGTAACAACAACACAGCATTCCCACTACGACTTCACCGCTTGCCTTACTCTTGATTGACTTCTCTGAATTTAAGGAGTCACTGCTTTTTTAATCGCGCTGCCGGTTTTCTTGGCAATCTTTTTGGTACCGCTGGCGGTTTTCCTGGCTATTCTCTTTGTGCCGCTGGCAGTTGCCTTCGCCACACTTTTCGTTTTATCAACGGTCTTTTCCGCTACGTTTTGTGTGGTATCTGCGGTCGCTTTCGCGACATCTTTCGTAGTATCAACCGTTGCTTCCGTGACATCTTTTGTCTTATCTACGGTCTTTTCCGTGACATCTTTCGTGGTGTTGGCGGTTGCTATAGCGGCTTTCTTGGTTCCGCGACCGACATTTTTGCCAGCGTGACCCATATGTGTGCCTGAGCGTTTGACGCCGCGCACTACACGCCCTTTTTTGACATTGCTGCCGAGGCTCGTGCCAGCTTTGCCGACCTCTTTTCCGGCTTCTTTCATTTGTCCGCCGGTGGTCGGTTTACCTTTCGTTGTATCTTCCTGCCCGAAAGCAAAAGGTGTTGTGATGGTGAATAAAAAAATGGTTGCTGATGTAATTATTATTTGTGTAATCTTTTTCATAGTTATTTTCTCCAAATACGTTCAGATCTTATGCGGTTTGTACGAATTTGCTGCATAAAACCTTTCCATTATTAGAGAGTGGCAATCGGTATGCCAACCACATATGAATGCGCGATAGTCGAATGAAATAGAATGGCGTAGAAACCTGGATAGCGCGGTTATTTGTAAAAACGAATGTTGTCGAGTTCCAGCCAGCCCAATTCTCCCGCTTTGCGAATAATCTCGAAACTCAACATCAAAAGGTCTTTGCCTGTCCAGGCGGTTGGACTCTTTGTCATCTCTGGTTTGAGCGAAGAAAAATCTATGCTGACGCTTTGCCAACGACCATGGGCTTTGAATGAAGTTTGATAGTGTGCAGAATTTCTGACTTCGCGTGTAGGCAGGCGCAAACGATATTCGCCATCGCCGCGCACATCGAAACGCACGCCGCGAAACTCGCTTGCGTCAACTGGTTCAATCGCGCCGCGACTGAGTGGAATATTCAGGCGCACGAACGGGCGTTGCACGTCTGACATTTTGGTCATCACCGAAAGCGCGTGATTGGACGTGTCGCGCAAAATGCGCCCGAAAATCATTTTCGAGTGGTCGTGCCCCGCGTCCGTGCTATGGACCCAGAGGGTATCAATTTGACTGCGCCCGTCGGGGCGCTCGAAATCGTCAATCACTGCTTTGGCTTTGAGGGCAACGATGGGCGACAATTTCAAAGTCGCAATCTCTTTCGCCAGTTGTTCGCGGTCTATTTCACGTCCGCCTAAAAAGACGCGCTTGGTGCGCTCTATGTCTGCAATGTTTTTGTGTGGCGCGCCTTCGATTAACACCATATCTGCGAGTTTGCCGACAGCGATAGTGCCGCGTTCTGCGTCCACTTTGATGGCTTTGGCGCTGTTGCCTGTTGCGGCGGTGATGGCTTCAAGCGGCGTAAGACCGCCTGCAACCAGTAACTGCATTTCGCGCAGCGAAGCCCAGCCGTGATGCGTTCCGGTGATGCCTGAATCTGTGCCATTGCCGAAATTGACGCCGCCCTTTCTGAGCGCTGCGGTGTTGCGCATCAGGTATTGCCAGCGTTTCGCTTGCGGCAATTGCGCCGGGTTGGTTTGATTTCGATTGCCCGAAGGCGGATTTGCTGTCGTATTGGTTTCAGCGGCTTTTATGGCATCTTTGACAACCGCATCCAAGACAATTTCAATCAAAGGCGAAGTGAAGTTACGCCCGCGCTGTTCATAAACCGCAAGCGTCGGCGCGTAACTCGTGTTGTTCTTCTTCATCAATTGAATCAGTTCATCATCAATATCTGTGTTGCCTATGCCGTGGGCGATTACGTCAACTCCGGCGCGCGCGGCAATTTTAGCTTTCTCTAACGTGACGGTGTGTGTGAGGACTTCTATGCCGTTTTTGTGCGCTTCTTCAACGATTGCCGCAAGCACATCTTCGTTCATGCTGGTCATATCGGAAGCCGCGCCATATCGCCAGCCGTCCGTGAAGACTTTAATCACATCCGGATTGTAAGCAACCCAGCGTTGCACGGCCGCGCGCGCCTGTGCAGGCGTACTGACTTCAAGTGTGAACAAGTCGCCGCGTCCGCCTTCCGCCCCGTGACCGCCCGGCGTACTCATTCGCGCTGCCAGACTGAGGCGCGGCGCGATGACTGCGCCACTCTTTATTAACCGCCGCATAGGCTCGAAGGTTTCGGGATAGGTGCCGAAATCAACAACCGAAGTCACGCCGCAATAGAGATAGGCTTTCAAGTGTTTCGGCCAATCGGCGGACACGCCGCCACCGCCTGTCGAGCTCGAAAGATGGGTGTGTAAATCGAATAACCCAGGAATTAAGGTTTGCCCTTCGGCACGTATGACGCGGGCGTTTGCGGGAATCTCTAGGTTTGCTCCGACAGCGGCAACCGTCGCGCCGCGAATTAACACAGTAGCTTGAAAAGCGTCTGCGCCTGTGCCGTCAACAACTGTTGCGCCAACAATGGCGATGAGGTTTTCGTTTTGC
>JANMSG010000339.1:0-8334 GCA_031389065.1 Acidobacteriota bacterium
TTCATTCCCTTATTGAAAGAAGCGAAAGCGCGCGGCCTGGTCTATCGCATCGAACAATGCCCGATGCCTGGATGGACAACCGGTGACAATTTTCATAACCAGATCGCCTACACGCCGGGAACCTGGATTGCTCTTCATCGGATATGCGAAAGGCATGGCGTGGGCGATCAGTTGCGTATTCACTATGACCCTTCGCATGCAATTTTGATGGGGCAGGACACCCGCTCGCTGTTTCAATATCTGAAAGACACCGGCTATAACTTCCTCATCGCCGGGTTCCATGTTAAAGGGCAGGTGATAGACGCCAAAGGTGTATCCGCCTGGGGGTACGGCGGTCAAACGGTTGAGCGCGGCGATTGGATTGATGGCAAGCCGTCAGACAATCCTGCCGATCAAGCGAAAGCCTGGTTAAAGCAGACGGTGTTCGCAGAGCATGAATTGCCGGGCACAGCGCGCCACGATCCTCTGGCTTATTTGCAGAACCGCACGGTTGATTGGCTCGATCATCAATTGGCAGCGCGAGAATTGCTCGAATTGGATATAGCAAACACCCATCTGATCGTTGAGCATGAATATCCCGGAGCCAGGATTCAGGACAGGGAACGGCTCAAGCCTATCCTTCAAGGTTCAATTGCTTTCACACGCAAGATTGATGAGGCGGCGGCCTGCATGTATGCCTTGCAGCAAGAGGTGCTGGCGGCTCAAGCGATTCCCATTCAGGGAGCAGGAAGGGAAGCCTATCGCGCTTGATTGGTTCACATATTTCGCCGTGAAGCGGCGAAGAGAAAGTAGCCAGAGGTTTCACCTTTGGCTACTTTCTGGCTACGCCCCCGGCGTACCTCTTGAAATGCTCAACATATTGATAAGGAATTTATATGCATCCTCCTATTGTTCAGATTTCACTAGACCTCACGGATCTTGGCGAAGCGCTCGATACCGCCCGCATCGCCGTCGAAGCGGGCGTTGACTGGCTCGAAGCCGGAACCCCTCTGCTGCTTGCCGAAGGGTTGCACGGCGTGCGAGCCTTGCGCGCCGCCTTCCCTGACCATCCCATCATCGCCGATCTCAAGACCATGGATGGCGGCTACCTGGAAGCCCAGATGATGGCGAAAGCTGGCGCGACGCACGTTGTCGTGATGGCGCGTGCCCATGTGGAAACCATTAAAGTCGTCGTCAAGGCGGGCAGAGATTTCGGCATTAAAGTAATGGGCGATAATCTTGGCTGTGCAGACAAGGCGGCGGCATCTCGCATGATGGAAGACCTAGGGGTTGATTACATCGTTCATCACACGGGTTTTGATGAGCGCAATGGCGCGGCGGCGGCAGGACTGGGACGCCTCAGCCCGCTTGATGATCTGGACGGGGTGGTGAAAGCAGTCAGCATTCCTGTGCAGGCAGTTGGTGGCTTGACCATAGAAGAAGCGATTGAAATGCCGAAGCGCGGCGCGCCGCTCGTTGTGCTTGGGGCACCGCTGACCATCGCCGCCGATTCTTTCAATGTCGCCAGCGGTGATTTGAAAGGCTTACTGACAGAGATCACACGGAGGATTCGCCTATGACCCAGGTTATGCAGGGAGTCGTGCAGTATGACTTAAAGCCGCACGCCGTAGAGTTGCGTGAACTGCCGGTACCCGAAATTGGTGAGGACGATGTATTGCTGCGGGTTGGCGCAGTCAGCGTCTGCGGCAGCGATATTCATCAGTATCACAATAAGCAGAGTTGGCCGGTCAATATTCCTGTCGTGCTGGGTCACGAATTCTGTGGCGTGGTAGCGCAGGCAGGCAAACGCGTGCGCGGATTTAAGGAAGGCGACCGCGTGGTTTCGGAGACCGCCGCTTTCATCTGCGGTCAGTGCATTTACTGCCGCGTAGGCGAATACAATCTTTGTCCGCAGCGCTCAGGCTTTGGCTATGGCACGCATGGCGCGATGGCGGAATTCGTGCGCGTCGCCGAACGCTGCCTGCACCACATTCCCGATTCCCTGCCCTTTGAACGTGCCGCGCTGACCGAGCCTTGCTGCGTTGGTTATAACGTGATCGCCAGCAAAAGCCATATACACCCAGGCGATCTGGTCGTGGTGCTTGGTCCCGGTCCCATAGGTCTACTTGTGGCAGAGATGGCGCGCATCTGTGGCGCAGGCACCTTAATTGTCAGCGGCATGAGTCAGGATGAATCGAGGCTTGCCGCCGCCCGCGCGCTCGGCGTCACCTATGCGGTTAATGCTGAGGAGACAGACCTGCTTGACTTGATTCGTGGACTGGGCGATGGACTGGGAGCCGATTTAGTTGTCGATGCAACGGGAATCTCTGCGGCACTCAAACAGGCTATGGAGATTGTGCGACCCGGCGGGCAAATCACCAAAGTTGGCTGGGGAGCGCAACCGCTCGGGTTCTCGCTTGATCCGCTGGTGCAAAAAGCTATCACCTTGCAAGGCAGCTTCAGCCATACATTTAAGAATTGGGAAAAGGTCGTGGCGATGCTTGACGCGGGGCAGATCAATCTCGATCCGATTATCAGTTGCGTCGCGCCACTCGATACCTGGCGAGACTGCTTCGATGGCATGCACACGGGGAGATATGTGAAAGCGGTACTGCAACCATAAACAGTGGTCAGTAGCCGGTAGTCAGTAGTCGGTCAGCATAGGTTGAATCATCATCCGTCGTTTCAGCTTGAGAGAAACGGAATTGTATTCTTATGCTATCCCAACTGACTACCGACCACCAGCTACCGACTACCGAGACTTGTTATGCCAAAACTAAGTGCTTTTCCGAAATGTTATATGGATGATCTCTGCGTCACCAAAACGATGACGCTGTTTGATTGGATAGAGCTTGCCGCGTCACTCGGCGTGGACGGGGTAGAGATGTATCCGGGATTTTTTGAAAGCTTCGAGCCGGACTACCTTGTACGGGTTAAGGAGCATCTCGATAAATTTGCTCTTGAAGCACCGATGATGTGTGCTTCGCCGGACTTCACGATTCCAGATATTGAAGCTCGCCGCGCCGAAATAGATCGCGAGAAGCAGATCATTGATGTGACCGCCGCACTCGGCGGCAGGTTCTGCCGTGTTCTGTCAGGTCAGCAGCGCCAGGAGATCACCCGCGCTGAAGGTGTGCGCTGGACAGTTGAATGCATCACTTCACTGCTCGACTATGCCGCTTCACGCAACGTCGTCTTGACGATGGAGAATCATTACAAGGATGGCTACTGGCGCTACCCGGAATTTGCCCAGCACCTGGATGTTTTCCTGGAGATCATCAATCAGATTGATTCCCCCTGGTTCGGTGTCAATTACGATCCGTCAAATGCGATCATCGCCGGTGAAGACCCGCTCGAAGTTCTCGCGGCAGTCAAACACAAAGTCATCACCATGCACGCCTCAGACAGATACCTGGTTGGGGGCACGCTCGAAGATCTGAAACAACAGGATGGATCGCTTGGCTATGCCAAGGGCCTCAAGCACGGAGTCATCGGCAAAGGTCTCAATGATTACGACGCCATTTTTTCGACGCTCAAAGGCGAAGGCTTCGACGGTTGGGTCTCTATAGAAGATGGCGAGAATGGCATGGATGAGTTACGAGAATCTGTCCGTTTCCTGCGAATGAAAATCGCCGAGCATTTTTGAATATGGGACGTTTAGAAGATCGCATTGCTGTAATTACCGCATCCGGCGCAGGGATGGGGGAAGGCATCGCCCGCTTGTTTGCCAGCGAGGGCGCGCGCGTCGTTATCTCAGACATTGACGAAGCCTGTGGCCAAGTGGTTGCCGCAAGTATCACAAGCGAAGGCGGACAGGCGATCTTTCAGCGAGCCGATGTCAAGATAGAAGCCGAATGCCGCGCACTCATAGATCGCGCGATTGAACTTTATGGTCGTATTGATGTACTCGTCAACAATGCCGGTATCACAACACGCGGCAACATCGAAAATACTTCTGTTGAAATGTGGGATAACATCTTTGCGGTTAATGTGCGCGGCGCGTTCATCTGCATGCAGCAAGCCGTTTCCTACATGAAGCAACAGCAAAGCGGATCTATCATCAACATCGGATCAGTCAATGCGTATATCGGAGAGCCGAAGTTGATGGCATATTCTGCATCCAAAGGCGCAATGATGACGCTCACCAAGAACACTGCCAGCTTCCTCAATCAGTACCGCATCCGCGTCAATCAGATCAATCCGGGCTGGACGCTGACGCCGAATGAAGAGCGCGTGAAGCTCGCAGAAGGCAAAGGCAAGGAGTGGCTCGCAGAGGCAATCCAAACGCGCCCCTTCAAGCGCTTGCTCTTGCCGCGCGATATTGCGCTGGCAGCTCTCTATTTTGCCAGTGATGAGAGCGAGTGCATCACCGGTTCCCTGCTCGACCTGGAACAATACCCTGTGGGAGCGCCGCCAAATTGGTAAGTATGCCACTGATCGACCGTCCCTGGCGCTGGGCATTATAAGCTGAAATCGGTTATTCTTTGGGCGACATTTGCATCCGTAAAATTTTCTTGCAACACCATACCAATTTTGGAATCAAGGAGGCCATAGTATGGCGAAAACATTATGTTGTAGAGACGTTGGTCCCGATTGCGACTTCGTTGTACATGGCGAGACCGAGGAAGAGATCCTGGGACAGGTTGTTCAACACGCAAAGACAGCGCATGGCATTGAGGAAGTGCCAGCGGAACTGGCTGAAAAAGCGCGAGCTGCTATCCGCCAAGAGTAGTCAGCCTGAGAACGGGTGATACATAGGTATTGAGTCTGCCGCATTCATGTTGAGAAAAGAGAATAATTATCTTGTCGTCGGTCTCGGCGAATTGCTCTGGGACATCTTCCCAACAGGTGAGCAGCTTGGCGGCGCTCCCGCGAATTTCGCATATATGACGGCGCTGCTGGGCGACTGCGGTATTGTGGCGAGCCGCGTCGGCACGGATGTGCTGGGTCGCAGAGCGCTTGAGCGCTTGGCATTGGGTGGCTTGACGACTTCTTATGTGCAACTGGATGCAGGTTATTCGACGGGAACGGTTCGGGTGCGGCTTGATGAGGAAGGCAAACCGAACTTCACGATTACCGAAGATGCGGCGTGGGATGTTTTTGCATGGACTGTGGATTGGCAGGAACTGGCGGCGCAGGCTGATGCCATCTGTTTTGGGTCGCTCGCCCAGCGTTCACCCGAGTCCCGCCGAACCATCCGGCGGTTTCTTGAAGCCGCGCGCGATGAGGCGCTTCTCGTCTTTGATGTGAATTTGAGAATGCCATTCTATTCAGTGGAAGTCATAAGCGAATCTCTCAAGCTGGCAAAGATCGTGAAACTCAATAATGAAGAGTTGCCGGTATTGATGACATTATGCGGACTGCAAGGTGGAAGCGAAGAAGATTGTGCGCGCCAATTGATTGAAGTTTATGATTTGCAAATGGTCTGCCTGACGCGAGGAGATCGCGGCAGTTTGCTGCTTACCGATACCCAGATCGTTGAGCATACGGGGTTCAAGATTTCGGTTGCTGATAGCGTCGGCGCAGGCGATGCCTTCACGGCTGTATTGGTATACCACTATCTGCGCGGAGCCTCGCTTGAGAGAATCAGCGAGGCAGCCAATCGTATGGGAGCCTGGGTCACCACACAAGTCGGTGCTACACCGATAGCCGAACAAAGCGTCCTGAAAGAGATTATTGGAGAGAAAGAGTAAAGAATGTCGTCTTATGCCTCTCATTTACATACAGCCGTAGAAGCTGCAAAGAGTGTAGGGCAGTTGATACGTGAGGCTTTTGGACAGAACTTCAGCAGTCAGGCGAAGACCAATGCCAGAGACTTGGTGACAGAGGTAGATATAAAATCGCAGGATCGCATCATCAGCATATTGAAAAGAGACTTTCCTGATATTCCCGTACTCGCTGAAGAAGGCGAAGGCGAAAGTCACAGGGGGGGAGGCAATCGAGAATCTCTTCATGCAGAAATGCTCTGGCTGGTTGATCCGCTTGATGGCACAACAAACTTTACTCGCGGCATTGAACTTTTCACCGTCGCCGTCTGTTTGAGCGTGAACCGCACACCGGTAGCGGCTGTCGTCTATCACCCAATTTTCGATCATCTCTATACTGCCGAAAAGGGGGAAGGGGCTTATTTAAATGCCAAACCACTGCAAGTCTCTGCCCTCCGTTCGCTCGAAGAGTTCACCGTATCAAGTAACCTGTCGTATAAAAACCAAGAGCGCGTGGTGATTCTTGAAAATATCCGCCGGATGATGATGTGCACGGCAGGCTTGCGCTTGATCTTTTCGGTGGCTCTGGAACTTTGTATGGTGGGGCGCGGCAGTTTCGATGCGGCCTTGATTTATCAAGCCAATCCGTGGGACATTGCCGCTGGTTGTCTGATCGCACGTGAGGCTGGCGGGCGGGTAACCAATTGGGCAGGGGAGGATTGGAAAATAACTGATTCAAACTGCCTCGCCAGCAATGCACTCGAACATGAAGTTTTGCTGTCCATGCTGTACGCAAGCGGGTAAGCTTGCGGTGTTTCGCCCGTATAAACCTGATATATCCAATAGAAGTAAGCTTTAATCTGGCTTTTTATTCCTTTAGCGAAAGTGAGAACAACATGAATACAGAACAAAATACGCAGAATTCGGTGGTTGTATCCGAGGCGCACCGCCGCCGCCTGTTCATCGCCAGTTGCATTGCGCTTGTGGCAACGGCGATGACGTTTGCCATACGCGGCGACATTATGCCTGCGCTCGGCAAGGAATTCAGTCTAACCAATGAGGAATTAGGAATGGCGGCAGGTGCCTGGGCAGTTGGCTTCACCGTGTCCATTTTCATCGGCGGGCAGCTCGTTGATGTCCTGGGCATGGGGCGAGTGCTGACGCTGGCATTTGTAGCGCACCTGGCTGGAATTCTGCTAACGATTTTCACCGCCGGAATCGCCGCGGCGACCTCCATCAGCCCTTTCTGGCTATTGTTTGCTTCTACTCTCGGCGTCGGTCTTGGCAACGGTCTTGTCGAAGCCGCTGTTAACCCGCTGACCGCCACCATCTATCCTGACCAGAAGACAGAGAAGTTAAACCTGCTCCACGTGTGGTTTCCTGGTGGCATCGTCATCGGCGGGCTGGCGTCCTACTTTTTGAGCGGAGCCAATGTCGGTTGGCAGGTGAAGATGGCGATCATCCTGATCCCTGTAGCGATTTACGGGTTTATGTTTTTGGGGCAGAAATTTCCGCCAACCGAGCGTGTTCAGCAAGGGGTCAGCACCTCCAGCATGTATAAAGAGACGCTACGCCCACTGTTTCTGGTCCTGCTCTTTTGCATGATTTTAACCGCCTCGACCGAACTCGCACCGGGGCAGTGGATTCCGGCTATCCTGACGACGACCGCCGGTATGTCCGGCATCCTCATATTGGTCTGGATTAATGGTCTGATGGCGGTTGGCCGCGCTTTTGCCGGACCGATTGTGCACAGACTCTCGCCTATAGGGTTGCTGATTGGTTCATCGGCTTTCTCGGTGATGGGGCTTTATTTATTGAGCATGGCGAACTCGCGAGTGATGGCGTTTGCTGCTGCTACCATTTTCGCTATCGGAACTTGTTACTTCTGGCCAACTATGCTCGGTGTAGCTGCCGAGAGATTTCCTGCCGGCGGCGCGCTGGTGTTGGCAATCATAGGCGGCGTAGGGACCTTCTCTGTAGCCATCTTTACCGCGGTCATGGGAGGTTTTTTGGATCGCTTCACCTCGGCAGCGGTGCCTCCTGGAAAAACCCTGGAGCAGTTACAGACTGCCCTGCCCGGTAGCGCGGACGCTACTTTGTTGACCCAGGTTCAAGCGCAAGGCGGAGCCATGGCGCTGCGGTATATGGCAATCCTACCTGCTATATTGATCGTTATCTTCACCGCCATTTGGCTATATGACAGAGCCAGAGGCGGCTATAAGGCTGTCAAACTGACTGCCGAGAAGTAATGCCAATCACAGTCTGTAGTCATTAGCCGCATAAAGAGGCATTCTTACCGTAGCGGATAGACGCCAGACGGTAAGAAAAAGGCTTCGGGAAGCCAGAGAGTTTGCCCCTCTGTACGGGCGCTCGTCTGTAGGTGTTTGAAGAAAAGGGCAGATATTCGAGACAGGCGTTGAGAGTCCCGCCTTAGGGTCTTTGATTAAATAATCCGACAAGCCCGCGAAGCCGGGCGCAAGCATAAAGCCCCGTGCGTGAGCGCGGGGGTAGCAAGCCGGGGCGATTTCACGAGCCCGCGAAGCGGGTGATAGAGCATTTATCGCCAAATCTATCGCCCGTTTCACGGGCTAGAGAGGTTTGGTCATTGAGTACCCAGGGCTCGGCTACGCTTCACCCTGGGCTTTATGCT
>JANMSG010000347.1:0-4322 GCA_031389065.1 Acidobacteriota bacterium
AAACCTGTTGCGCCGCCCAACTCTGCTCCGTCTGCCATAAGCAGAGATGGCAAAGAAAAGAAAGCAACGCCACGTAAACGGTTGGTCAAAAACCTGGAGAAATTGGCTGAGCGCGTTGCCACAAATGCCACGACCGGCAAGGTTCCAACGACGCAAGAACCGATTCCTCAAGATGAAATCGCAACACCTTACATTTCGTTGATGCAAGGTTACCTGTTGCCTATGTCAGAAGGCGGACAAGTCGTGCGCGTAGAGTTGCCACGCTCGGCGCTCGCCTCATTCGGCTTGCCAGTCAATGCTGAGCGCATCAACGAACGCGTCAAAGCCGACGTGGTGGTTGGTCACGATGGCATAGCCCGCGCCATCCGCTTCGTACGTTGAATGCCATTGAACGATTTAGTAAGCCGGGCGATTCCAAAACGGAAGCTGAAGTGAATCAAGTTTTTGGGAGTAATTTACTCTCTTGAAAGCAATGCAAACATTAACTGAAAGGAAATCAATCATGAAAAAGATAATTGGTATCGGATGTCTCTTAACAATTCTTACAACCTGCCTGGTCGCATTCGCGCAGGATCCGACTGAGACAAAGGCAAAGGCTGCCGCAAAGGCAAAGGCTCAACCTGCCCAAAGGTTGGATATTGAGGTAGGCGTAGGCAGCGGTGCAAGTGGGCATGGAGGCGCTTTTACACTTAGCGACGACACTTTCCACTTTATCGCGTCTGAGGGAGGTTTTGGCGGCAAGACCGTCAAGGGCGCTCCTTATTCAGCGGAAGCCGTGAGCGAAAATATTCAAGTGCTTCAGGACGGCAATCGCATCGCTCGCAAAAACACTTCGTCTGTTGCTCGTGATAGCGAAGGGCGCACACGTCAGGAGCACACCTTTCGTTCCATTGGCCCTTATGCAGCGGCTGGCGATCCTCCGCAGACCTTCTCCATCAACGATCCTGTCACAGGCACTCACTTTATGTTAGACCAGCGCAGCAAAACCGCTCACAAAATGATGATTCACGTTGATAGAATGGGCGCAGGCGACACCATGGTTTTCACAACCGGCACCCACGCGGAAGGAACCTCCATACGGACAGTTGATGTACATGGCAAAAAACATCCTTTGCCAGAGAGCATCGTGCAAGATAAAGTAATGACCTTTGAGAGAGGACCGGGACCGGCAGGAAGAGTGGAAATCCGTGCGGCTGGCAAACCTGAAGGCCTCAAAACCGAAGCGCTCGGAAAACAGACCTTTGAAGGCGTAGAAGCAGAAGGCTCCCGCACGACGTTTACGATTCCGGCGGGCGAAATCGGCAACGAACTTCCCATCAATATTGTGACAGAATCCTGGTATTCGCCTGAGTTGCAAGTCACGGTTATGAGGAAGCATATAGACCCGCGACACGGCGAGATGAATTATCGTTTGACCAATATTACTCGCACGGAACCGGATCGCTCACTCTTTGAAGTCCCTGCCGATTACACCATCAAAGAGTCTGTCTCTCCTACCATGAAGATGAAGATAGAGAAAGAGATGGTTCGCGAAAAGATGAAAGTCAAAGAGAAAAACGAGCAGTAAAATCGAACCGCAAGATATGCCAGACATCAGCGAAGCTTCATTGGCGAATGAAGTTGTATGAAGCGAACTTAAAAGCTAGGCTTTGAAGTAAAGCTGAAAAAGCAAAAGAGCGAGATAGGTTTCTCGCTCTTTTGCTTTATGTGAATTTGCGATTCAACTTTTCAGTTGGTTAATTTTTCTTTGCCGTCCAGGTACCTTCGCCGAGTTGGCCTAAAACGACTTTGCCTTTCATGCCATCCTTGCTTTCGATTTTGCCGGTGTAAGTTAATTCAAGGTCTTGTCCTTGAGCATTGACCTTAATCGTAAAGGCTATATCGTTGCCTTTGACGGTTCCCTTGAGCGGACCTTCGCCGAGTTGGCCTTTGTATGTGCCTGTCAGAGCTTCGCCATCCTGCTTGAAAGTAAATGATGGATTGCCGGACCCTTGCGCGGTTTCAACCGTAGCGCTCCAAGTGCCCGTAACATTGATGGCGCTTGTGCCAGCAGCAGGCGCAGCAGGCGCGGCAGCAGCTTCTTTACGAGGTACGGCTTCCCAGGTGCCAGTTGCTAAACCACCGAAATCGGCATCGCCGCCCATCTTACCACTGGCAACTTTGCCTGTGTAGGTCATCACCATTTCCTGCCCTTGAACTTCTCTGACCATTACGAGCTTAATGTCGCTGCCTGAAACAGCGATGCTTTTCAAAGGCGCTTCGCCTTGCGGTGTTTTGACTGTGGCGGAGTATTTGCCGCCTTCGTCTTTGATGATTAATTGTATGGTTCGTTTTCCTTGCGGCGATTCAATCGTCATATCCCAATTGCCCGCAGCGCCCGCTGTTGACTGCGCCGGTGCAGATGCAGCAGGCGCGCTTGCGGCAGCAGCGGCATTGCGTTTTGCAGACCAGGTGCCTTGAGCAAGTCCGCCGAAATCGGCGTCACCTTTCATGGCATCGCCCTCGAGTTTGCCCGTGTAAGTGATCACCATATCCGTATCTTGAAATTTAACCGTCATCACCATTTTCACATCGCTGCCTTTGAGTTCAGCGACGCTGAAAGGGGCGCTCGGCACAAGCTTGCCGCCTTCTGCTTTGATGACGATTGGAAAATTGCGTGTTCCTTGCGGCGTTTCAAGCGTCATGTCCCAAGCGCCTACGAGTTTGGCATTGTCTTGCGCCAAAACGGCAGCCGCAAACAAGGTTGTTAAAACAAAAAATGTGCTTATTAGTTTTTTCATGATCTCTCCTTTTTCCTCAGCTTCAGTTCTTTCCTATCAGTAATAATCTCATAGTCACAGGCATTTTTCATCAAGCGAATGCTGAGGAATAGGGATGATGGACGAAATTTAATTCGAGCCGTACTGTTGCAGTTTGCGATAGAGCGTCTTGCGCCCTATCCCTAACATTTGTGCGGTGCGTGATTTGTCGCCGCCCGTAAAGGTCAAGGTTTCGAGTATCAAACGTTTTTCAACTTCATCAATCGGCGTTCCGACTTCTACTTCAACGGTCTTGCGGGCGTTGGCTTCGCTCTCTGCGCCGCGCGCCGCATCGGGCAAATCATCAACCGTTATCATATTGCCTTGCGCGATGATGACCGAGCGTTCAATGGCATTTTCCAATTCCCGCACGTTGCCCGGCCAATCGTAACGCCGCAAACGCGACAGAGCTTTTTCCGTGACCCCTGTGATCTGTTTATTCGAGCGATTTTTATAAATCTCAAGAAAATGAATCGCCAGCAGTGGAATATCTTCGCGGCGTTCTCTGAGCGGCGGCAATTTTATCGGGTAAACATTCAAGCGATAAAACAGGTCGCGGCGGAAACGCCCTTCCCGAACGGCTTCTTCCAAATCAATATTCGTAGCGGCAATCACTCGTACATCTGTCTTGATGATTTCATTGCCGCCGACGCGCGCGATCTCGCCGTTTTGCAGGACGCGAAGCAAACGCACCTGCGCCGATAGCGACATCTCGCCGATTTCATCGAGAAATAACGTGCCGTTGTTGGCTTCTTCAAATTTGCCTATGCGCCGCGAACGGGCATCCGTAAAGGCGCCTTTTTCGTGCCCGAACAGTTCCGATTCCAGCAAGGTTTCGGGAATCGCGCCGCAGTTGATTTTGACGTAAGGCTTAGCGGCGCGTGATGAATGCGATTGAATCAAATCGGCAAGCACCTCTTTGCCGGTTCCCGATTCGCCTTGAATCAAAACCGTTGTGTAGCTGTCGGCAACGTACATAGCCATTTCCATGCAACGCATAATGCCATCGCTTTTGCCGACCAGACCGGAATTGATGTGGCTGCTTTGCACGTGTTCCAATTCTTGACGCAAGCGTAAAACTTCTGCCGAGAGCCGGGCTTTTGACAGCGAAATGGCGAGTTGGTCTGCGATGCCTAAAGCGAGTGCCGTGTCGTCGAGGGTGAAATGATTTTTCGGTTCTGCCCAGAGCAAGATCAAGGCACCGAATAATTTTTCTTCCACAATGATTGGCGAAAGAATGGCAGCGCCTGCGGAAAAGACTTCCGTCAGAAAGGTGCGCGCATAGGCGTGTTGGTCGGGGCTTAAAATCTTGAGCATCTGCCCGTGTTCAATGCTTTTTGGCAGCAAATCCAGAATCGGAAATTGCAGCGACGGTCGCTTTAAAATTTCCGCGTCGCTGGTGCTTGCGGTGCGCAAATTGGTGAAGTGAATTTCGTTGCTATCTAAAATAGCCAGACAAGCCGCTTCAATGTTGAGAAGGTCAATTGCTTTGTCGAGAATGCGTTCTGTGACTTGTGTGAAATC
>JANMSG010000353.1:0-5057 GCA_031389065.1 Acidobacteriota bacterium
TTTGGCGTTTTGCGCGCGAGGAGGCGTTTGCAGGCTTCCAGCGCCTCGCCGTAGCGACCCATTTCCAGGTAAATTTCTGCCAAACCCTCAACTGCCAGATTATCATTCGAGTCTAAAGACAAAGCTCTCTGATAAGCCAACAGAGCCTGATCGTATCTTTTCAATTTTATGTAGAGTTCGCCAAGTCTGTGGTGCGAATAGATGTCGTCAGGCACAGCTGTCACGGCCTGCGTGTAAGAATAGATAGCTTCTTCGTGTTGCCCATCGCTGGCAAGACGGCTACCCAATTCGATAGCTTGCTGATAGAACTGTCTATTTTTGCGATTTCTTAAGTTGTCGAAAAGTCCCATAGCCTAGTCTATACTTAGCGGATACTGAAAACCGCTAAATCACTTTAATTATGGGGCTAGACATTGATTCACGATCAGGCGCGCTACACTGAACGATACAAATAGCGACGAGCTGATCAAGTTTAACAACGGACGAAGATTTTTCGGGCTTGTGAGGTGAGGGGCGAAACACTGTTGCGTTCAGACTACTTAACGCACCTCGTACTTTATTCCGATTTTCGGTCTGTGTCGAGAGTAATTCTTTTTAATATCTCAATAAATAGTATTGCCTATCAAACAGCTGGAGGTGCAAAGCCTGCAGCTGTTTCAAGTTGAGTCTTGAACGGAAAAGCTCCTGTTCAAATTCGCGTTCCCGGCTAATTCAGTAAAGATTTGATTTGCGGAAAGGCTTCGTCCACTGCCGCAGACATTTGACTGAACATGTACTTTAACTCTTGCAGGTCAATGATGCGTTCGTGCGCTTCCATTCGCGCATAGAGCGATTTTTCGGAGAGCGCGAATTTGATAGTATCCATCGCGTCATTCAATTCCAGCAACTTTACGGCAAGCCCGTTGTTCAAATTCAACTCACCGCGACTGGCAAGGTCAACAAACATGATCAACTGGTCACCGATTAAGGTTATTTTCATCTGAAACTCTTTGAGGTTCTTGCCTTGAAAATCTATCTGCCAGACGCCATCTTTTACCTTCGTATATGGATAGCCGGATTTTTCAAGCAAGGCGGGAATTTTGCTCACGGCGCTGCTTTTACTGGTTTGCGCAAAAGTCGTTTGCGAAGGTGAAGCGAAAATCAGTAAAAGGACAAAAATAGAAATGAAGAATTTCTTCAAAGCGGTTCTCCCGGTGGTTGATTATTTCAAAAGATTTACAAATCGAGATCATCATACCATACAGGCACAAGACTTTTTTTCGGCAATTGCCGTTTGCTACAACCTATCCATGTTCTTTGCGATTGATGAGGCTGGCGACAAAGCCTGCGCCGAAACCGTTGTCAATATTGACGACCGTGACGTTTGAAGCGCAAGAGTTGAGCATGCCTAAAAGAGCGGCGACCCCACCGAATGATGCGCCGTAGCCTATGCTTGTCGGCACAGCGATCACCGGCACAGCAACCAGACCACCGACTACCGAAGGCAACGCGCCTTCCATTCCCGCCACCACGATGATAACGCGAGCTGCAGCGAACTCTTGACGGGCGCCAAACAGGCGGTGAATCCCGGCAACGCCGACATCGTAAATTCGCGTCACCTGATTGCCCATCGCCGTAGCCGTAATGACCGCTTCTTCGGCAACCGGAATGTCTGAAGTTCCTGCAGAGATGACGGCGATTCTTCCTGCGCCGCGTTCCGTGCGGTCGCGTAAGACGGAAATCATGCGCGCCTCTTTGCTGAACTCGGCATCGGGCGCGATTTTTAAAACTTGATGGAAGACCTCTTCGCTGGTTCTGGAGACCAGTAGATTGTGACTGTGCGCCAGTATGCGTTCAGCGATTTTGCAAATCTGCCCGGCAGTTTTGCCTTGTCCCAATATGACTTCGGGAAATCCTACGCGCAATTCCCGTTGATGATCCACACGCGCAAACGTAAGGTCTTCAAACGGCAGATGGGATAATTTATCTGTCGCTTCCTCAATATTGACGCGTCCTTGCTGTACCTCTTCGAGAAGCTTTTTGATGTCGTCTTTGTTCACCTTTTGATTTTAGCATGCGCTTGTCCGTAGTCAGTAGCCCGTAGTCAGTAGCCCGTAGTCAGTAGTCCATAGTTTATTGAATCTTTTTTGTTTTCGTTTTTTAGAGGTCAATACTTCGGACAGTTTTTTTATGAGTTGCCACGTGCTTTAGCTCGTGGCCAGGCAATTCTATAATGGCAAGGCTTTAGCCTAATTCAAGAGAACAAGACCAGTCAAAATCGCTTTAGCTAAAGCTGATTCGGAGGGAGTTCTTATTACATTTGGCTAAAGCCGGGAATTCCAAGCTTGAGCGTTCCACGCGCTAAAGCACGTGGCAATTTATATTTTTTTCAAAAAGTGTCCGAAGTAGTGAGAGGTACAACGAGCAAGTAAATAAACTGCTACGGACTACGGACTACAGACTAATAGAATTATTGACAATGATTCAAACAGACAGGTAGACTCAACCCATATAGCTCTTATAGATTTAATCAGTTTTTCTGAAGACGTTTTTGGATCATAAGCGAAGGTTGCAAAAGGCGTGGTAGGTTAGGGACGACCCTTTTGCAGTCTCTTATTGCCGATAGCAAAAGATAATCGCCGATTCACTTTTATCATTTTAAACCAGCCTTAACAGAGGGAGGGAGGGACGATTATGAAGACCCTTGGCTCAATCGTCAAAGATTCATCGAGAGAATTGTACAAGGTACCGGCTGATTCAACTGTGCAATATACGGCGGAGTATATGGCGACTCGCAACATCGGCGCAGTAACGGTTGTCGAAGGCGAGCGCGTCGTTGGGCTATTCTCTGAGCGGGATTTGATGAGGCGAGTGGTGGCAAAAGATCGCAATCCGAAAGTCGTCACGGTTGGCGAAGTTATGACAACGGAACTGGTCACGGGCCTTCCTGAAGACTCTTGCCGGGAAGGAATCAGCAAGATGCGCCACGCGAAATCCCGTCACCTGCCGATTCTCGAAGGCAGCCAGTTTCTGGGAGTGATTTCCTTGCGCGATCTGCTTGAGGTCGAAGTGGACGAACAAGCGGAAGAATTGCGAATGCTCAACACCTACATTCATTATATTCCGCCGGGTTTGTGAAGTGATATATTTGCCTGATTTTCGAGACTTGAGTGCTAAACGTTTTTCAAGGGGTTTGGGCTTGAAGGGGGATTCACCGTAGAGCCGCAAAGAACGCTGTGGTTTACGCCGAGATGAATTGCCTGATGTTGAAAGCCCGATGATTTACGAGCCCCTATTCTTTTACCTCGTCTTCATAAAAGAAAGCGGGACCACATACGAGGATCAATTTGATAGGCTCTGTGCCGGTGTTTTTCAGCGTGTGGCGATGATGGCGCGGAATAAAAATCGCATCTCCGGCGCTAACCTCTCTTTGTTCATCGCCGACAGTCATTACGCCTAGACCTTCGACCACATAGTAAATTTCTTCAATCGTCTGATGGCGATGAGGCGTGACCTCTTGACCCGGCAAAAGTATTTCTTCTGCTAAACTGCATTGCGTGATCGCCGAAGTCGTGCGATCAATGAGCGGGCGAATTTCGGAGCCGTGTAGCGTGTGAATCACAGCAGTATTTTTGCGATTAACGATGATCATAATTTCAATAATGTCGTGATTTTTTTGGCAAACGGTTGCAATAATTAATCCATCGCGCCGTTGATTAAGCGAAATTTGATCCCATTATTTAAGCGATCAGCCACACGATGAGACAACGATTTACGCCTCGCGTTTGCTCACTTCTTCTGCTCCGTTACGCCGGCTGCTTCCAGCCAGGCGCGCCATCCGCCTTTCAAGGTTCGCACTTTTTTGTATCCGTTTGCTAAGAGTTTAACCGCCGCACCGGCGCTTGTATTCTCTTCCGCTCAGGCGCAGTACGTGATGATCTCTTTATTGCGCGGAACCTCTTTCATTCTCGCTTCGATCTCACCGAGCGGAATCTGTAACGCGCCTTTGATTTTTTCCGTGTAACTATCCAAGCCCCGCACATCTATGATGACAACAGGTTTTTTGTTGGCGAGCATCAGAATTAATTCATCAACGGAGACTCGCCCGACCTCTTCCGGCTTCATCTCTTGTTTAGGTTTTGCAGGCGACGCAGCAGCTTTTGCAGGTCTTTTTTGCGCAACACCGGATGACGCGCAGATGAGTACCATTAGCAAAAGCAAAAAGCAAATTTTGAGTTTCAACTTTCGACCTCCCTTTAGAATTTGCGGAACAATCATTTTGTCATGTTAGTGCAGAACTAGGCTAGAACAAAATAATAGTATAGATTGCTCATCATTGAGTGAGGTTGTAGTAGGGAATCGCTTGATATCTGGCTAGATAAATAATATTCGACTTCATTTTCTGGTAAAAAAAATTGCAGAAGTGCATTAATTGGGTTTTATTTTACGTCTATATTATAGTGAGGGGCTTATTCTGAAGAAATTGTTGCTTAATTATAGAAGGAAGTAATCGCTCGGCATTTCTGAACCAAAAAGGTATAAAGCAATGTCTAATCCACTGACCTGTGACTACTGTAATAATACATTTCCGCTGTCTTGTGATAGATGCCCGCATTGTGGCGAACCGGGAATTTTCTCTAACGTTCGTGCCGCCAAAGCAAAAGAGGAACAGCAAGCCCTGCTCAAGCGTTATGACAAAGCTAAAAGAGATGCGCTAAATCGTGGAGCGGATTCGGCAGTTCATGATTTTGAAGTTGAAATTAATACCAGGTCTGTAGCCGTGATTGCGCGATCTGTTCTCGAAGTACAAAGATTAGCGACAAGTGATAATGAAATATATGCAACCTACTACCAGCTTATCGAAGGAGGAATTCGGATACCTACAGGTGAGAAATGGGATCCGCTACGTGGAGTTGCTGATATTGCGCTTTTCCCAAACTACAAAGAGCATATAAGGTTTGCGGTGCTTTCATTGACTGGAGATGGGCTGTCTAACTATGGAGAATGCTTTCTGGTTTTGCGATCATTTATGATTCAACGACGCGCTTCTGTTTTTGAAGAAAACTCTGTAATGTTCA
>JANMSG010000391.1:0-5007 GCA_031389065.1 Acidobacteriota bacterium
TTGCATATTCAATATTCATAGCCTCACCTTTTATGCGCGTTCACAAAAGCGCACGTACCAGAGCGATACTGCGAAGAAAATGATAACCAACACAATGAAAATAATGTCGAGCATGAAAGCGCCTCCTTTCTTCCAATAACCGAGCATAGCAACGAAGGCATAAGGAAGTGATAAACGCGGCGTAAAGAGTTCATAAAGAAAAGGTAAAAAAATCATTAGGACGAGCGCCCCGCCCATGATTAAATTAGCGAAGTCGAAAATCTAGAGCGTTTGTGAGTCCGAATCCGCTCAAAAGGCAAACCGGCAATGAGTGATAACCAAATGTTTGAAAAAATCAAAGCGATTGATACGCCCGATATGCACGAAACTTTTTTGCGCTCGCAATGGAAAGAGTTTGCGGCGTTCGGGTGGGCGAGCTTTTTGAAAGAAGGGCGCGGCGCGATTGTCGTTGATTTGAAACGCGCTTCGTTTGACGCATCGGGATTGCAGATGCCCGCTTTTTACGTTGCCGAAGGAAGCGAAACATTAGAAAAACGCGGCGGTTGGCCGAGTGAAGAAATCGCCCAAGCAGTAAATGAATACGATCCTGAACTTGACGTGGTGTTTTTAGTCTGGCGACTTGATGACGAAATGATTCATTATGTCGCTACGGATGAAATCACGCCGCGACTCTCTTTTGAAGCAAAGCAGGGAAGAAAGTAGCAAGAAATAGAACGCGGATTTCATAACAAAGGAGATTTTGCTTGTTCATTATCGCTTCATTGGTAGGTTTTATCGTTGGTCTGATTGTCTGGTTCGCGGGTTCTTATTTGGTCGCGCAGTTTATTTATTGGGGCAGCAATCGCCAACCCAACCCGATGAGTGAAGGAGCCTTGAAGGCTTATGAAATCATTTTGTGCGCCATTATGTTCGTCATCAGCATGGCGGTTCTGTTTTTCGTAGCGCGGGCCATGTGGCCTGAAAATTCATAGCCCGCGCGTTTCGCTCAGAACATTTTTTGATGCAGCGCTTATCTATCGCCGCGCATCATTTTGCCAGGGCTCTGGCAGAATTACGCCTTAGACCGCCTTGCTACTGGTATTGTCCGCGCCAGCCACCCCCTTTGATTGAAAGATCAGAGGCTTTCCTGTTTCAAGCAGGCTCTTGAGACTCGACAGAATCGTCGGCCACCCCTGGCTGACCCCCTGGTAAAACTCTTCCGTTACGTGGTCGTGAACGAGCAGCAGTTTCACAGTTCCAGGCCCGCTAGAGGTGATCTGCCAAACCAGACGTTCGGGCGAGGCCGCCTTCCTCTCTTCTTCCGGTTCAGGCCAGGTATAGGAGAGCTTTTCTGGCGGGCTGCTTTCGAGAACCTCTCCCTGAGAGTAAAATTTGCCGTCGGCGGTAAAATACTTTACCGGTGAGCCGACCTGCCAATCTGACTCGATTCGCCATTCACCCCAATATTGCCGGATGAATTCGTTACTTGTCAGAGCCGTCCAGAGTCTCTCCGGCGTGCTTGCGATGTGTATCGCGTATACATATGTATGTTCACTCATCTTTTTTCTCCTCTATCTGTTTTTTTAGTTCACGGATGGCTTTCAGTCGAGTCTGCTCGAACTTATGGATCCACCGTTCAGCGATTTCGTGAAGCGGGACAGGATTGAGATAATGAAACTTTTCTCGACCCCGCCACAAAGCCACGACAAGGCTCGCCTCTTCCAGAATGGCGAGATGCTTGGTCACTGCCTGCCGGCTCATATCGAGCGTCTCGCACAACTGTCCGAGCGTCTGGCCATTGTTGGCGTGCAGCCGGTCAAGCAACTCCCTGCGACTGGCATCGGCCAGCGCTTTGAAAACCTTGTCCATATCCCCTCATCGTCTGAAGATATTATGCAACCAAATGGTTGCATATGTCAAGAAGAAACTTTTTTGGGGAAGGGTTGTTTTCTGGCACTTTTATCTGGGAGAAGAGGTCACGGTTGTGAAGTATAAATGGTCCAACAAGGAATTGTGTTTATAACTCTCTTAACTCTTTTTTCAGCAGCTTGCCCGTAGGACCTTTCGGAATATCATCGAGAAAAGCGATGGTCTTCGGGCATTTGAAATCCGCCAACATGTCGCGGCAATAAGCAATCAACTCTTCTTCTGTGGCGCGCTCGCCATCTTTCAAGACGATGAATGATTTTACTTCTTCGCCAAAAAGCTCATCCGCCACGCCTATGGTTGCCGCATCTTTTACTTTCGGATGTTGATAAAGCGCTTCGTCAATTTCTCGCGGATAGATGTTCTCGCCGCCGCGAATAATCATGTCGCTTTTGCGATCAACGATATAAAAAAATCCCTCTTCATCGCGATAGCCTAAATCGCCAGTGTGAAACCAACCCGAACGAAAAGCCGACTCTGTTGCCTCATCATTCTGGTAATAGCCCTTCATAATATTCGCGCCGCGCAAAACGATTTCGCCCACTTGATGAGAGGCAAGCTCGCAATCTGTGTCGTCGAAAATTTTCACTTCGTTGCCGATGGGCAAACCAATTGAGCCAACTTTGCGACGCTCATCAATCGGATTGAATGTCGAGCGACAAGTTGATTCCGATAGCCCGTAGCCTTCGATGACCTTGCAATCAAAGAGCGCCTCGTAAGTCTTCATCACCTCGACAGGCACAGGTGCAGAGCCGCACAGAGCAAATCGCAAATGACTGATATCGCAACTTTCGGGGATGCCTTGCGGGTAGGTGTGATTGAGTAGCGAAAGCATCGTCGCTACCGAACCAAAATAGGTCACGCCATATTTCGAGACGATTTCCCAATGACGCGAGGCGCTGAATTTTTCGGCAAGCACGATGCTGCCACCCGCCCAAAGCGCCGCCATTGCTGTCGTCATCAAAGCGTTAACGTGAAAGAGCGGCATAATCATCAACGAGCGGTCGGCTTCGGTAAGCTCCAACCAGTCGGCAATCTCTTTGGCGTTGGCAAGCATATTGCCATGCGTGAGCAACACGCCTTTCGGTTTGCCTGTCGTGCCAGAGGTGTAAATGATGACTGCTTCATCAGTAGGCAGCAGGCAGTAGGCAGTAGGCAGTTGCTGGATTTCTGTTGGTTCGCCTTCCGGGTGACAGACTCCAGACTCCAGACTCCAGACTCCAGACCCATTCTCACTGGCTACAGACCATTCGTCTCCGACTACCAGAACGTGATGAAGCGACGGGATATTTCCTTGCACCTCGGCGATCTTCGGGTACAGGTTTGGTTGTGTAATGATGACGGAGGCTTGGGAATTTGAGATGATGAATTCAATCTCCTGCGGTTTCAGCAATGCGTTGACAGGACCTGCCAACGCGCCCAATTTGAAGCACGCGAAATAGGCAATCAGATACTCTACAGAGTTGGTTAGAAACAAACTTACGCGGTCACCTTTTTGAACGCCTGACGAAAGCAACAAGTGGGCTGCGCGATTGACTGCTTCATCGAATGTTTTGTAGGTGAAGGAGCGATTGTCGGACTGCGAAAAGAGAAAATCTTTATCGTCGAAGGTTTCAACACGCGCTTCGAGCAGTTGTGTAATATTGGCAAAGTTCTCTTCAAGCATGAGGATTCATCTTAGCGAAAAGTTCATCCGGCGAAAAGCATCATCCGATTGACAAACACTTAGTTGATGAATCAAAGTTGCGGAGCGATCAGAAGCAGTTGCCTGCAAATTATTCTTTGTTAAGCAGCGGTCGGTGACAGCTAGGTCTTAGCATTCAAAGTCCGCTCTTCAACAAGCCAAACTTTTTTATAGGAGAAATGAAAATGTCGAACTCGGACGAATTTGCAACTCTGGACGCCACCACTCAGGCAGAGTTGGTGCGAAAAAAAGAGGTCAAACCTATCGAATTAGTCGAAGCAGTGATTGCGCGCATCGAGCGCGTCAATCCGCAAATCAACGCCGTTGTTACAAAGATGTATGATCAGGCGCGGGCTGCGGCAAACACTGAATTGCCCGATGCGCCTTTTGCGGGTGTGCCGTTTTTGCTCAAAGATTTGCTCGCGGCTTTCGAAGGAGTAACCATGTCTTCAGGCTCAAGGTATCTCAAAGATTTTAAGCCAAATCATGACAGCGAACTGGTAGCGCGTTACAAACGCGCAGGCTTGCTCGTCGTAGGAAAAACCAACACGCCTGAGTTCGGCATACTGCCAACCTCGGAGCCTGCTCTGTTTGGCGCGGCGCGTAACCCCTGGGATACTACGCGAAATACCGGCGGCTCGTCGGGCGGTTCTGCGGCGGCCGTTGCAGCGCGCCTGGTGCCTATGGCGCATGCCAATGACGGCGGCGGTTCGATTCGCATTCCGGCGTCGTGTTGCGGCGTCTTCGGCTTGAAACCGACGCGCGCGCGCAATCCTTTAGGTCCTGATTTCGGTGATATGTTCAGCGGTCTGGTCGCTGAACACGCGGTAACGATTTCGGTTCGGGACAGCGCAGCGCTGCTGGATGCGACTTCGGGTTACGCTGTAGGCGACCCCTACTCAGCGCCTGCGCCTCTGCGTCCCTTTGCCAAAGAGGTTAGCGCAGACACGGGCAAACTTCGTATCGCCTTCACCACCAAAACACCACTGGGCACGCCTCTGCATGAAGATTGCGTGAAAGCTACGCAAGACGCGGCCAAACTATTGAACGATTTGGGTCACGAGGTTGAAGAAGCTGCGCCCGCCATCAACGGCGATATGCTGGTGAAGAGTTTTATGGCGCTCTGGTCGGCAGGCTTAACCTGGACGGTGCAAAGTTTGAGCTACGCAGTCGGTCGTCTGCCGGTGGAAGGTGAACTCGAACCCGGCACGCTGGCGCTTTATGAAAGGGGCAAACAGGTCAGCGCACCGGACTATTTGCTCGCCGCTCAGTATCTGCAAATTCTCGGTCGTCAAGTGGCGGAATTTATGTCTAATTATGATGTCTTACTGACGCCAACTTTAGGAATGCCGCCGGTACCTATCGGTTCATTTGAGCCTACGGCTGAAGACGCGATGGCCGGGATGCGTCTGGCTACA
>JANMSG010000421.1:0-4150 GCA_031389065.1 Acidobacteriota bacterium
ACTGGCGGTTTTCGTCTTCGACATGCTTGATGCGTTTTTCGATCTCGCGAATTGCCGTGAGGTACTCATCTATTTTGCGGCGGTCGCTTGATCCCAACGTGCTGACGAGTTTGACAGTTCGTTCATTGACGTAATCCAGCACGCTCTTGCGATCTTCATTGAGTGCCGCCTGAGCTTTTGGATCGAGGCTGGTTTCCAGACTGCCGTACAAACGCTCAAAGACCGAACGCGGATTGATCTCCGGTGGCATAGGCGTCGAAGGCGTGCGCCAAGCCAAGCTGTTCTGATAGGCGCAACTGTAACCCGCATCGCAACTGCCGACCATACGTGTCGCCTCGCAACCCAGTTCAAGCGAAGACAAACGTGTCTTCACGCCGAGCCCCTGAGCAGCCACCTGATCAACTGAAATGCCGACTTCTATGTCAGCACCCGACGTGCGCTTCGGATGGACGCCAGTCAGATAGGTGCCGCCCGCGCGTGCGTGGTCGCCAGCCTCTTTTGAGGCTCCTGTGCGATGCGCCAGTCCGCTCAACACAAGCATATCCTCGCGGAATGGTTCCAGCGGTTTGAGAATGCGCGTAAATTCAAAATCTCTGCCTATACCCTTCGGGGTCCACGCCTTCATTTCAATGCCATTGGGTACATAGCCGAAGACCAGACGCATAGGAGCAAGACTCTTTTCAGCTGCGCTTGCAAAAGCCGGCGTCATGGCGTCAAGCATGGGCAAGGCGACGGTTACTCCCATGGCTTTGAGAAAGGTTCTTCGCGGCAGCTGTTTCTTCATCACAATCATTTCGTTTGATCTCTCCTTCGCATTTGAAATGGTAGACTCTTGGCAATCTCCAGCACAAGGCTTGAGAAGCGATACTCTCTGGCGGCAACGTTTGCTGCAATCTTCTTTACAGTAGCACGATCATGCTGCGCGACGCCGCGCCCAAGCGCATAGGTGAGAAGCTTTTCTGTCAAACCTTCTGCAAAGGCTTGGCGCTCGGTTTTGAGAATGTTGATTAAATCTTCGGCTCCTTTGAGAGTCCTTCCATCAGACAGAGAGCCTGTAGTGTCTATAGGGAACTTGCCGTCCTGTGTCCGCCAGGCGCCTACCGCATTGTAGTTTTCCAGAGAAAAGCCGAGCGGGTCCATCTGCGCGTGACAAGAGGCACAAACTGGATTCTGCCTGTGCTGTTCCATTTGCTGACGCAAGGTCCCTGTCGTGCCGATTGCCGCCTCGTCCAGAGCAGGCACATTTGCCGGTGCCGGCGGCGGTGGCGCGTTCAACAGATTATCCAGAACCCATTTTCCCCGCAGCACAGGTGAAGTCCTGTTGCCATAGGACGAAACCGTCAACACACTGGCATGGGTCAAGATGCCGACGCGCGCGCTGCCGGTCAAATCCACTTTGCGGAATTCAGGTCCTGAGACTCCCTTGATACCGTAATGGCGCGCCAGTCGTTCATTCAAGAAGCTATATTTGCTGGCGACGAAATCAAGGATGCTGCGGTCTTCCTGGATGATATTTTGAAAGAACAGCTCCGACTCCTTGAGCATAGAATTGCGCAAGTAATCATCGAAATCGGGAAAGCGGTCGCGGTCGGGCTGCACCGATTCCAGGCGGCGAATCTCTAACCATTGCCCCGCGAAATTTTCCACCAGGGCACGTGCTTTCTCACTCTTTAACATACGGCGCACCTGTGCCGTCAGCACCTCTGGCCTGCGCAGTGTGCCAAGGTCTGCGCAGCCGAGCAACTCATCGTCCGGCATACTGCTCCACAAAAAATAGGAGAGGCGCGAAGCCAGTTCATGCGCGGTGATTTGGTAAGAACCGGTTGCGCTCCGTAGGTTACGATTCTTTTCAATGCGGAAGAGAAAATCCGGTGACACCAGAATGGCTTGTACAACCAGCGCCATTGCCTGCTCGAATGAACGCCCTCGTTGCTGCGCTTTGGTTGCGATAGACACCAGTCCATCCACTTCGGCTGGCTCAAGCGGACGCCGGAAGGCGCGGTGTGCCAGCTTAGCGATAATCTTGCGTTCACAGCCTGCCTGGTGGCTGCCATTTTGATGACCGCAAGTGTAGAGTTTCTGTCGCATCTCCGGCGACAGCGTCTTCACATATTCAAAGGGTCCGACAATTTCAAACTCAGCGATAGCGAAGCCGCCGAACTGGGGTTTGCGCGAACGGAACCGTTCAATTGCCGCCTTCCTGTTCTCTATCTGCGCGGGCGTAGCGTTGGCAGGCAGTGGCGGAAAGAACTTTTCCGGGTCGGGCGGAGGTGGCTGCGGGCGCTTCGATGGATTCGGTCCGCCGATGATGGGCGACAAGCCCTCGAATAGACGCGGAAAGGCTACAATTAATTGATGCTGCCCGGCAGCGACTTTTAAGCGAACATCCATAAAGACCGGCAGCCGCTCGTTGGTTTCTGTCACTTTGTCAGGAACTTCAAAGGTCTCGACAATCTTGCCATCGAGATATAAATTCATCTGCTGTGGCTCCGACCCCGACGGGCGAGCGCCATCGGCGCGTATGCGAAACAGATATTCTCCGCTTGCCGGAAAACGATGCGTCAGGTGATAGGAACCGGGATGTGAAATGCCCGTCACATCGTAATCAAACATCGTGTAGAATGGCGGCTCTTCGATGCGTATAGGATTGGTTTCCATACGGCGCGGTCGCGTAGGTTCTATGCGCAAGGTCAACGGTTTCAATTCGGGACCGAAGACCGCGAGTTGGGCAATTTTTTCAGCCGCCGCCAGGTATTTTTCCATCAGCGTCGGAGATAACGAGAGCGCGTCGGCGATGTTATCGAAGCCATGTGCCGAATCATCCTGTGGGAAGTCATTGGCTGGCTCAATGTCTACGCCTAATAAATCTCGCACCGTGTTGTTATATTCAGCGCGATTTAATCGGCGCGCCGTTACGCGGCCGGGATCGGGTTTGACAAGCCTGTCGGCGCGCTCAAACTCTTGTTCAATCCAGCGCTTCACCGTTTCCAACGAAGCCTTGTCAGGACGCGGCATACCCTTTGGCGGCATCTGCCCGGTTCGCAGTTTTTGCACGACCAGTTCCCAGATTTCGCGATTCTCTGTGACTGAAGACGCTGTCTTGTAAACTTGCAAATTCAAGCCACCCGCTTTCTGTTCGGCGTTATGACAGGCGTTGCAATGCGCAGCAAGGAAAGGCTGCACGGATTTCGCGAAAGCGGCTGTGCTGTTGGGCTTCTGTGCCTGACTTGCAGGCAGCATCAAAGCCACACAGGCCAGCGAGAATAGTATAAGTAGCAAAATCTTCAGCGAACGCACCATGTACTCCTTAAAGGGTGTTGAGGTATTCTGAACATTGCGCCGGAGGCGCAAGAAGAAGGTAGCCAGAGGTGCAACCTCTGGTATGCAATCCAAAGGTTTCCGCGCTCTGAAGGAGCGACACTTTGTGCCGCGTCTTCAACGCGGGGAGGTTTTGCTTTATGTTTCCAGAGGTTGCACCTCTGGCTACCTTCTCTTCACCGCTTCACGGCGAAAAGTGATTTCTCAACACATGCTTAGAAACTTTTCATCCCGCTTAGGGATTCACCAGTCGATAACTCACGAATGCCACATTGCGGCTATCGGGCGACCAGGAAGGAACATTAATTGTGCCTTGCCCGCCGAAGAGTTTAGCCAACACTTGAATCTCGCCGCCACCAACTGGCATGAGCCTGAGCATCACATCCTTATTTGCCGGATGCCCTTTTACATCTTTCTCGTACGACAGAAAGACCAGCCATTTGCCATCGGGTGAAGGATGCGCAAACCAGTTGTTGTAATCGTCACTGGTGACCTGCTGTTGCTGGCTGCCGTCGCTTTTCATACGCCAGATTTGCATCCGCCCTGTGCGCTCCGAGTTGAAATAGATGTACTTGCCGTCGGGTAAATAATCCGGTCCATCATCCAATCCGGGCGCCGAGGTCAAGCGCTTCTCTTGACCGCCCTCCACCGCAATGGTGTAGATGTCATACTCGCCGTTGCGTTCGGCGCAGTAGATCAGAGTCTTGCCATCCGGCGACCAGCCTTGCCAGTAAGACGGACCAAGTGGAGTGACGCGGCGCGGCGTTCCACCAGTGATTGGCAGGATGTAGATGAGCGACTTGCGTTGCTCTTGCGATTGATCGCTGATGAC
>JANMSG010000430.1:0-3620 GCA_031389065.1 Acidobacteriota bacterium
CATCAGGGCAGTAGTTGCCGCCACCGCAGCCCAGCGTCACGCCGCGAGCCGCAAGCTTACCAATTTCGTTGTAGAAGGGATGCGTCGGAGGTACATCGAGAAAGTCGAGACCTTGATAAACCGTGAAGGTCTGTCCGGCAATCGTGATGGTACCATTGCGGATCGCTCCAGTGCCATTTGCCAGGACGTTAAATTGCACGGTTCCGTTGCCAGTGCCGCTGGCTCCCGAAGTCACATTAATCCAAGTGGGTGCATTACTGACCGCTGTCCAGTTGCACCCGGCTTGTGTACTCACGGTAACGGAACCTAAACCCACTGCCGCTGGGAAACTCTGGCTTGACGAAGAAAGGAGATAAGTGCAACTACCTTCTCCGAAGACAGAAAGAATGCCGTTCCCTGTTCTAGTTTGACCATCGGGGTTTGTAATGGTCACATCTTTTGCCCCGTTGGTTGCGCCGACAGTCGAAACATTCAATACCACGGTTGTTGGATTTAGATAAGCGATGTTATTGACGGTTATTCCATTGATCGTCGCGCCTATGCGACAATCAAAGCTCGCACCCGGATCAAAAAAACCTGACCCGGCAATTTGATTACCTGAGATGGTAACGTTGACAGAAGGTTGTCCCGCGGGAACCGTCGCAGGAGTAGCGGTGACAGGCGTTGCCGGCAGAGGTGCCAACAATTTCACTACGCGAACTCCATATGAATTGGCCGCGTCACAAAATTCTTGTATCGTCCACATCGTCATGTCATCGCAAGGGTCAAGGCTTGTGTACGAATAATCGCCCCAACGACGCGCGCCGTTTACGCCAGTGTCGCCGGGAGGGTTGTAAGCGGTTGCTGAAGCGGTGAGCGCAACAGGAGTTTGCAAAGTGCCTAATGGATCGCTTGCCAAACGACCTGCGGTAACCGCGTTCGCAAATTCATTGGTACCGGCAATGCTGGCTCCCAAAGCCATGTGGCCTTGTCCCGAAACCATCACAGAAGGAATCCAATAGTTGCGATCATCGACTGTGTTGGTCGCGCTGCTGGTAAAGAGAGTTCCTGATTGAACAATGGTGGGCGTTGCTGTGTTGACGCCAGTAATTTCATACCACCTGGCACCATTGCGCGTGCGGGTTCCCGTTGCAGAGCCTGTATTGTCAACGCCTATGCTCTGCGCTGTCCACAATTTCCCGTTGCGTATATGCGCAGCATACAGTCTGTCATCCAAGCCGTCGAGACGTCCGTTCGTTCCGCCAGTATTTCCTTGATGGCGAACCGTCAAAGGAAATGAAGTCGCCGCAGTGGTGATCAACGCGTTGGCGGAAAGCGTCGGCGTTCCGCCAGGGTTTGTGACTCTGCGAACTACGAGGGTTCCAAAGGTAGCGTTGTCTACCCCTATGAAATAGCCTTCAGTTGCTGCCGGGTCGTAATTGTCTACCCCTTGCGGAGTGAAAAGCCCTACCCCTCCCGGCGTGCCTGTCAAATTGCGAAAAGCGGTTACGACAATCGGTCCCGCGCCAAGCACTGAACTTTTTCGAACGATGAAAGCTGTTGTTCCACCAAATGTAAAAGGCACGCCGCAGAATTGATTCACTCCTATGTACAGCGCGTTTGCGTCTATGCCAAGGGTTGGATAGTCCGCAAGACAAGTCGCGTCGCCGGCAGGTGGAGCCAACTCTTGTTGGAATTGGAAGAATGTCCAGACCGTACCTGCTGTAATGGTTGCGCTGTTGCTGACCGCAAGCAATACGCGATTCGGCGTTGAGACGTTGATAATCAAAAGGAACCATCGCTGTGAGAGTCTGTCGTAGCGAACTCTGGGGTCGCTGGTGCCTGATCCGTTTCGTACGGAAGTGAAAAAAGTGTTTGTGGTGGTGTTGAGAATGGTATCTGCCAGGCCTGTTGATTTATTAAAGGTGACGAGTCGACCATTGACCATCACAATGAATTGCGTAGGACCTACAGCGCCCATTGTATCAGGCGGAAAAGAGCCTGCAGGATTTATGCCGCTGAGCGTCGCTCCCGTGAAACTCACGTCCGGAACCTGTGGCGCGTGAACTTCTTCGTCAACGGGGCTTTGTTGATCTGTTGGAAATTGTGAGGTTTTTGGTGAATCAGGATTCTGTGGAAGGTTTCTTCGGTCACGACGAACTTTTTTGCTTTCGGTTTCCTGCTCGATTGGCTCAGGTCCGATTCGCCTCTCGCGTTCCATGATTTCTGCTGTAGTTTCCGTGACGCCCACAGAGCCTGTCCAGGGAACGCCGGTGGCAGCGCCGCTCGAATCCGCTTGTTGAACGATGGCACGCGGAGCCGATTTTACAGGAGTTACAGGAGGTTGTGAGTTTCTTTTATTGACAATGTTCTGCGCGAATATACCTGCGGTTGTAACCAGAGAAAAAATAACGATGAAATAAAAAACGAAGGCTTTATTAATTGCACAGAGAAATTGTAAACGGCGTTTGAAATTGAACATGAACTCCTCCTGAAAAAATTCTTAGGTATTGAAATTACGGCATACGGAAATGACTCAATTGGTTTGCCGGACGCAAAGCAAAAAGAATGAAGGAAACCTTACGAGGGCAGCACTCTTGTTGCAGAGACTAATTGACGATACTATCTAGTCGCTTTTTCTTTGTCAATTTCATCGGTAGAAATTGGCTAGTGATTTTTGGGTGGCGGCATATTTACTTGTAAGCTTAATTTTGATGGGGCAAATACTCAATAGAAAATCTCTATTAAAAGAACGCGAGCGTCTGCGCGCAGAGGGTCGCCGTGTGGTCTTCACCAATGGTTGCTTTGACCTTTTACATCCTGGTCACGTTCGCTATCTGGCGCAAGCACGCAAACTCGGCGACACCCTCATCGTCGCGTTGAACAGTGATGCTTCGGTTCACAAACTGAAAGGCGAAGCGCGGCCGATTCTCAAAGAGCAGGAACGCGCAGAAGTCATCGCAGCTCTCTCTTGCGTTGATTTAGTGACCATCTTTGAAGAAGACACGCCTCGTCAATTGATCGCCGCGCTGTTGCCAGACGTTTTAGTCAAAGGCGGCGACTGGTCGCTCGATACAATCGTCGGGCGCGAAGAAGTCGAAGCCGCGGGTGGCATTGTCGAATCGCTGTCCTTCATCGAAGGCCTATCTACGACCGAAATCATCGAAAGGATTCTGGCAAGTCAGCGCTCGCCATAATTTCAAACGGCAGCATATCCCACTGACAAGGCAATCAAAAATATCGTCCCGCCGATCAGGGTAAGCGTCTCATCCGCGTTGCCGGGCAACGCACAATGAGAATCGCCCGCTCTCGACACCTCTCGGTTCATAAATAATCTCCTGAATGATTCGTGTAGAGCAGGCGAGGTAGGGTAGACTGTCGAGTCTGCGCAAATCTTTCGCCGAGAACGCCTTGGAAAGCAAGCGGCTGTTTGTTTCAGTCAACCGCAGACTCGACAGTCTACGCTACATTTAGGATTCCTATCATAATCTTCTTCAAACACCGGACAGATTAAATATCTGCCCTAGAGATTAAATGCCCTTACTAGAAAAGCTGCCATCTGGGCTCTCGTAACCAAGCCTGTCGGACAGTACAAGGGCGGCGTCGTCGAACAGCCTTGGGTGATATTTAACACCGCCAGC